>JAPKZO010000006.1 GCA_026393755.1 Acidobacteriota bacterium | reverse complement strand
TATCCCGGCGGCGTCGCCGTCACCGACGCGCAGTTGGCGACGGTCCGGCTCGAACGGCATCGGTTTCACGGCGATTGGAACTACACCATCCATCCGGAGACCGTACGTGAACTATAGGTCACTTATTTCCTGACAGGCCCTTAGGCACCCGGGATCCAGGGACTTCCATTGCCTGCGGGTCCAGAGAACTCACTCGATCTCAGCGATTAGTACATGGTTCTACATTGGTGCTATACTGGAACCATTGAGGCGAGCCAATGCCGGTGAGTTTTTCCGTCAAGAACGTCCCAGACCGCGTGGCGAAGGCGCTGCGTGCCCGCGCCAAGCGAAGCCACCGCTCGCTGCAGGGCGAGTTGCTGGCGATCCTGACCGCGGCCGTGGAGCCGCCATCGACAGCAGCGGTTCGGGAAAAGGCGGCGACGGCTGGCGACGGGCCGCCCATCCACGCGAGCACAGAGTACGGTCGCGGCATCCCCGCTCCAGGAGAGGTTCGCGAGGCCGCTGAACCCTGGGGCGGTGAGCCCTCTGCTCAGAACAATAGCGAATTCGGCAGACTCCTAACCGCTCCGGCGCTGCCGATTCCTGCCGACAAGATCGCCACCGTTTGCCGACGATGGAAGGTCAGGGAACTGGCGCTTTTCGGCTCGGTGCTGCGCGATGACTTCCGCCCCGACAGCGACGTGGACGTACTGGTCGAATTCGAGCCAGACGACACGTGGTCCCTCTTCGACCTGATGGAGATGAAAGACGAACTCGCGGAGTTGTTCGGCAGACGGGTCGATCTGGTTGAAAGAGCCGCTGTTGAGCAGAGCCCGAACTGGATTCGACGCCGCCACATCCTGGAAAATCAGCGGGTGATCTATGCAGCGTGACGATGCCGCCCTAATTGACATCGTCAGGTTCTCACGCCAGGTCCTCGTGTTTCTCGAAGACGTCGCGTTGGACGGGTTCCTGGCCGACAAGATGCTGCAGGCCGCCGTGTTGTATCAGATGTTGATCATCGGTGAAGCCTCAAAGCGTCTCTCAGTGGCATTTCGGACGAGCATTCGTGACGTGCCGTGGGTCAAGATCGGCAATCTCCGGAAAATCCTCACTCACGACTACGACCAGGTTGATTTGAAGCGGATCTGGGGCATTGCCCTCGCCGAACTTCCGGCGCTCATAGACCGCCTCTCGCCGCTGATCCCTGCCGACGGACCACATGAATCCAAGTGACGCCTGAGTGAACCATGTCGAAGAAGAAACCCACCGGCCCGATGCCCATCGACGCGATCCGCCACAAGGACACGCGCGTGAACATCCCCACCGAGGAACTGCGCGACTTTGTGGCCAGTGACGAGGCGAAGCCGCGCACAGTCCTCTACCCGCGCGACCCGACGCTCGATCCGCAACTGGTGTGGCGCGGCAAGGACGCACAGGACGCCGAATCACTTGCGGTGCCGGTAGTGCCCATCTACATCCAGGAGAAGATTCACCCGCAGGCGCTCATCGAGAACCTGCGCGATACGGCCAAGGCGGGCGAGCCGGAACCCGAGCAACTGCTCTTTTCGAACTTCAACGGTCTGCCCGACGCCCTCGACAAACGCGTGGACTTCTACAGCCACGAAGCCGGCACCCAGCCGCACTGGTCGAACCGGATGATTCTCGGCGACTCGCTCACCGTGATGACGAGCCTCGCCGAAAAAGAAGGCCTCAAGGGCCGCGTCCAGACGATTTACTTCGACCCGCCCTACGGCATCAAGTTCGGCTCGAATTGGCAGGTCTCGACGCGCAAACGCGACGTCAAGGACGGCAAGGTCGAAGACGCCACGCGCCAGCCAGAACAGATTCGCGCGTTCCGCGACACCTGGCAGCTCGGCATCCACTCGTACCTCGCCTACCTGCGCGATCGCCTCACGGTGGCCCGCGACCTCCTCACCGACTCGGGCAGCATCTTCGTCCAGATCGGCGACGAAAACGTCCATCTGGTGCGATGCGTGATGGACGAGGTGTTCGGGAGTGAGAACTGTGTAGGCCAGATCACCGTGCAGAAGACGACGAGCGCGACAAACGACTACCTGCCGCTCGTCGCCGATTACTTGCTGTGGTATGCCAAGCAAAAGGAGAACGCGAAGTACCGAGAGCTGTACCTCGCGAAGGACACTGGCGGCGGAGGATCTCAACATTACAACGGTGTGCAACTCGGCGACGGTAGTCGTCGAGCGGCCACGGCGGACGAGAAACAGGGATTACGCCCACTGCCTGACGGGGCGCGGCTGTTCACCGCGGGAGATCTCCAGTCCGCGTCCATGGGTCGCGAGAAAGGAGAAGGAGCGGCCTGTTGGTTTCCGATCAAGTTAGGTGATAGGGCCTTCCTTCCCAGTGAGAAGAGTCGATGGAAGACCAACGAGGAAGGCGTGCGTCGCCTGCTTGTCGCCGGCAGAATCATGGCCCAGCAGCACGCCGTGCGTTACGTGAGATTCATTGACGACTTCCCTGCTTACGGGCTGAACAATGTGTGGAGCGACGTTGGAGGTGCCTCAGACAAGACCTACGTCGTCGAGACATCCACTAAGGTCATCGAGCGCTGCATCCTCATGACCACCGACCCCGGCGACCTTGTTCTCGATCCCACGTGCGGGTCGGGGACGACGGCGTATGTGGCCGAGCAGTGGGGACGGCGATGGATCACCGTTGATACGAGCCGGGTGGCGATGGCGCTGGCCCGCACGCGTCTGATGGCGGCGAAGTTCCCGTTCTACCTGCTCGCTGATTCACCCGAAGGTGTGAAGAAGGAGGCGGAGGCCACGGGCAAGGCCCCCCCGGCTTACAGGACCGATAACGACATCCGCCGCGGCTTCGTCTACAAGCGTGTGCCGCATGTGACGTTGAAGTCGATTGCGAACAATCCCGACATCCACGAGGGCATGACGCGTGAGCAGATCGACGCCGCCATCGCGAAGCACGCCGACACCGAACTCCTCTATGACAAGCCGTACGAGGACACGAAGCGCATTCGCGTCACCGGGCCGTTCACGGTCGAGAGCCTGTCGCCGCACCGCGTGCTGTCGACAGATGAGGAGCGCCCCGCCTCCGAGTCTGAGGCGCAGCGGTCGCCGGCGGCGGTGCCCTTCGAGACGATGATCCTCGACAACCTGCGCAAGGCGGGCGTGCAGAACACGCGCAAGAACGAGCGCCTGGTGTTCGACCGCCTCGATCCGTTCGCAGGCGCCTGGGTGCACGCGCATGGCGAGTACGTGGATGCGGACAAGAAGCTCAAGCGCGTGGCGGTATCGATTGGTCCGGAGCACGGCACGGTGGGCCCGCTTCACATCCGCGAGGCGGCCAAGGAAGCCGTCCAGGGACTGGGCCACGACGTCCTCGTGGTCTGCGGCTTCGCGTTCGACCCGCACGTCACCGAGGAGGCGAAGCGATACGGGAATCTCACGGTGCTCGTCACGCGCATGAACCCGGATCTCGCCATGGGCGACGATCTGCTCAAGAAGACCGGCGCGGGCAACCTCTTCATGGTGTTTGGCGAGCCCGACATCGACATCCATCCGGTGGGCGACGAGGGCATGTTGCGCGTCGAGCTGCACGGCCTGGACATCTACGACCCGACGACGGGCGCGGTCCGGAGCAGTTCCACAGACGATGTGGCGTGCTGGTTCGTGGATACCGACTACAACGGGGAGAGCTTCTTCGTGCGGCACGCGTACTTCACGGGCGCCGACGAGCCGTACGAGAAGCTGAAGCGCGCGCTGCGGGTCGAGATAGACGAGGCCGCGTGGACGACGCTCTACGCGACGATCAGCCGCCCCTTCGCGCCGCCTTCAACCGGAAAGATCGCGGTGAAAGTGATCAACCACTACGGGGACGAAGTGCTGAAGGTATTTACGGTATAGGCGCGAGGGGCAGAACCGCGTTCTTCCCTAACGCCTATCGCCTATCGCCTAATAATAAGTGACAGTAAGCGTGTAGGTAGTCTGAGCGCCGACGGCAAGGTTGCCGACGTCGTAGACCTGAGCGCAGAAGTTTCCAGCCAACCCGTTGCCGATAATCGTCGCGCCTTGCGTCGCGCTGTTGTTCCAGGCAAGCAGTGGCCCACACGTGGACGTTGCGGAGTCCCACGCACCAATCCCGAATCCGACGACGAGCGCCGCGTCAGGCTGATTCGCGGTCAGTGAGAGCGTCACCGTGCCCGAGTAGGTAGTCGTGAAAGTATGCGTGAGGCGCAGAACCGGGGCGTCTGCCGAATTCGTCAGGGTTCCCGTGAACGTGCTGGTCGTGATGGTCGGCGTCGGCCCGAGCTGCAGGTAGGGGTTATTCGCGTTGCTCTGACACGCACCGGTCGCGAGCGCCAGGCCAGCCAGCGCCAGAGACAACACCGCACCGCGCAATCGGGACCAGATCATGCACTTCTCCGTTTCGAAACCTCTTGGCAGACTACCACAGAACGCTGGTGTTGTGCCGTTGGACCGCGTAGTGGACTCCGGCACCGTCGGCCGCCGGCAGTCGCGGCTGCGCGCCGTCGCCAGAAGGACCGAGGCGAACAGTCCGCCCGGCACCACGGGTCTCAGTACTTAGACGATTGACGCCAGAAAAGGACGGATCGCGGGGCAGGCATGCTGGCCCGTCCCTGCGGCGACGAGCGCGCCGGGTAGTGGTCAAGTTTGAATTGGCTGCCCCTTGCGCGAATCGCTCACCAATGCGATATTGGAGGCATGCCTAAGCAGTCAAGCAAGCGCAAGCCATCATTTGATCCGAATCTGACAGCATTCGCGGCCGTCCAGCACGTCATCGAACAGACCGAAGGCAAGCCCAAGGCGAAGCCCGAACCCACGCCAAAAAAGAACCCCGCCGCCGTCGCCCTGGGGCGCCTAGGCGGGCTCAAGGGCGGCAAGGCGAGGGCTGAGAAGCTCTCGGCCCGCAAGCGAACAGCAATCGCTAGGCGCGCGGCAGAGGCCCGCTGGAAACGCTAGCCTCTAAGCGTTTCGGCGGTTCACCGAACTGTAGTCTTCCTTGTCGCCCATGAAGCGTCTGGTAATACCGGTCGAAGTCGTCCTTGCCATCGGCAATCTGTAAGAGCGTCATTGTTGAAGTCAGCTGCCTGTCGAGGTGCGGGATACCCGTATCGACGGTTAGGAGTTGCCAGAGCTTCGCCCTACGGTTGCCATGATCGTTCTTAGGCAGTCGACGCTTGAGCTCATCAAGCACTCCTTCCGGTAGCGCGTCATAGACGTACTTATTGATGAACTTGCCCATATAACTCGGATGTTTCACGGAACCAGACTTGTATTCCCATCCCAGGATTCGGTACGCCTCACGGAAGAACTCGTGTGGAAAACGTCGCGTCCATGGCATGAGATGTGGCGCGATGTACGCCTCAAGTATTTTGAGAATATCCTCTCTGGCCTTGTCGGCTTGGTATCCAGTGGCGCTGTCGACCAGGGCGATGATACCGACTCTGGCGAAAGCGCGCGTGAGCATGTCGCACGCGCGAACAATGTGTTTATACTGCCCCGGAACCGGCTTTTCCTTATCCATGCGCTCATCCCGCAGTTTAAGGTACACCTCGCACACCATGGGGAGCAGCATGGCGTCGTAACCAACCGCTCGCTTGCCATTCTTGAGGCGAAAAAAGATCGGAGTCGTCGACAGTAGTAACTCCTCAGAAATAAACGCTTTAAGCTGTTCTGCTCGCAAGAAGAAGGGTATCCCGTCGACACTCCCTAGCGCTCCGGTTCCAGCCTTGGGAGTCCTTGAACGCCCAATCGCTTGGAGGAAGGTGCCTTGGCTAAGTAGGCGCTTCCCATTGGGCAACACTGCCGCGATCAATGTCCTGTCTCCAAGTTGCAGTGGGCCGTCGTGTGTGGCCTGCGGCAAATCACCGGCCCACCGTGCTTCAGCAGCGATTCGTGCCGAATGGCTTCGCTGTTTCGGAGTCATGGCCGCAGCGCGCGCCAACCCCCCCCTTACCCCAACTCTTTTGATTTCGTATCCGGTGTCGTCTTTGCTCACACACCCTCCTCTCGACAGGTTTATGCCTGCATGATACTGTACGCACGCATGCGAGGTCAACAGACTACTAATGCGTGCGATTATTCTTGACAGCTTGACCGCTCAAGCATATATTATGTACATGAATCAATTGAGCACGGCGAAGCGTGCGACGGTAGTGGCGGCGCTGGTCGAAGGCAATAGCGTTCGCGCGACGACCCGGATGACCGGCGTGTCGAAGCCTACGATTCTGAAACTGATTGCCGACCTGGGCGCGGCGTGTGCTCGGTACCAGGATGAAGCGATCCGCAACGTCCGCGCTCGCCGGATTCAATGCGACGAAATCTGGCAGTTCTGCTACGCCAAGGCGAAGAACGTCCCGGCTGAAAAGCAAGGCGTGTTTGGGTACGGGGATGTCTGGACATGGGTTGCGATTGACGCCGACACGAAGTTGATTGTGTCGTGGCTCGTCGCTGGGCGGGACGCTGGGTCGGCCTACATGTTCATGCGGGATGTAGCCAGCCGACTCCGGAATCGCGTACAGCTCACCACGGACGGCCACAAGCCCTATCTGTCGGCCGTCGAGGATGCGTTCGGCGGCGGCATCGACTACGCCATGCTCCAGAAACTCTACGGCTCCGATCCGTCAGCAGAGAAGCGATACAGCCCTGCTCAGTGCATCGGAACCCGCTGCGATACGATTACCGGCGACCCCGATCCGAAGCACATCAGTACGTCGTACGTGGAGCGCCAGAATCTCACGATGCGGATGTCGATGCGCCGGTTCACCCGCCTGACGAATGGCTTTTCAAAGAAGGTTGAGAATCACACGGCGGCGGTTGCCATTCACTATATGCACTATAACTTCGCCCGGATTCACCAGACGCTCCGCGTCACTCCGGCGATGCAGGCGGGCCTTGCGGATCATGTGTGGACCCTCGAAGAAATCGTCGGATTGCTCTAGGTTGGCAGTTACAATCCCCCAGTGCCTGTCGAACGCGCCGAACTAATCTGTACGCCCGAAGACGCCAAGGCGTACTATCGTTTGAAGCTTGTCGGTACCCACAAGATCGCCTGTCACGGTAAGTCCGTAAAAGTCGGTTTTCTGTACGATATTATCCACTTCTATTCGGTGGCTGCTCCGAGTCCGTTGTCGTCCGGAGCCCACGTCTTAAGTCAACCAAAGACGGGCGGACATTTCGAAGTCCGGGTATTCAGTCTGGCGCGAGCCCGGTTGATGGATGAGATTCTCCGCGCCATTTCACTATTCACGGTATCGCTGCCGGGAAAGACACGGGACGCCCAGCGACGAGTGCTGCATGGCCCTCGTCTGCTAAACGGACAATACATGCGAGTGATATTGCAGAAGGGCCGAAAAGGCGTCTGGACTTGCCTGTCTGCTTTTCCGGTCAACGAAAGAGATTGGCGTGAGGCGCAAAGAGCGGAAACAGCCAAATTCCCGCCCGAATAAAGGACAGCCCCGACAGCCATCGGTTGTCGGGGCCATGCAACATATCCGGTTCGTCAGTCGTCACCGCCCGGACGCCCTTCGGCCTCAAGTGACCGACGTTGCTGTGGGCTATCTAGACACTAAGCCTATCGGTATATTGTGTCAAGTCCTACAGTTCAAGAATATCACATGGGCTGACCCAGCCCACATTAGGGGATCTGAAGTCGGTCGTAGTCCTTCGCGGAAATGGTCAGGATCGGGCCATCCCCAACCGAGTAGGTCACAACCAGTTCTTTGGGTTGGTGTTTCCAGGGGTCGGGACCGAGTTCGTGCGGATCTACTGGTAGATCAAGTCGGCCCTGTTGGACCCTGGCGCGCGCCTCTTCGGTCACGTCTCGATTGCGGGTCGACACCCATCGGGCGTGGTGGATGCTGAGAGACCCGCTTAGCGCGGCATCTCCGTGCCGCTTTGCGCCGAAGTAGCGATCCTTGATTCGCATTGCTCCATACAACGCCCAAATGCCGCAAGTGAACACCACCAGGAAACCCAAGCCACGAATCGGCGGAGAGAGACGCCAGAAGTACGACCACCATACCCAGACGGCACCGGTCATCGCAGCTATCACGATGCCACTTCCCGCCGTGAGCCAGAACGCCCAGTGCTGAGCATCTTCTGAGAGTTGTTTCCATCCCATGCGGCAGAGCCTACTCCCGGCCGGCCATGGTGGTAAAGCCTCGCGTCACCGGACATTTTGCGCCTCCGGTGAAACTTGACCACTACCGCGCGCCGCCCCATGACGGCTGAACACTCGGGTCACGGTATACTCGAACATCCTGGAGTGAACCGACCCATGAGACTTCCCCTGCGCGTGATCGCCACCTCACTGCTCGCGGCCGCGTCGACGGTCGCCATCGCCGCGCAAACCAACAGCGGCCAAGCCCCGATCCCGAAGACCGCGACGCTTGAAGCGCTGCACCAGCGCCTCGATCAGGATGCCAACGCGGTGCTGCCGAAGGTGGTGGCCCTGCGCCGGCTGCTCCACCAGCATCCCGAGTTGGGCAACCGCGAGGTGCAGACGTCGAAGCTGCTGGCGGATCGCCTGCGGGCGCTGGGCTACGAGGTTCAGACGGGCGTTGCAAAGACGGGCGTGGTCGCCATACTGCATGGCGGGAAGCCTGGGCCCGTGGTGGCGCTGAGATCAGACATCGACGCGCTGCCGGTCACCGAAGAAACCGGACTCCCGTTTGCCTCGACCGAGCGCGCTCAGTTCAACGGGCGTGAGGTCGGTGTGATGCACGCGTGCGGTCACGATTTCCACATGGCGATGCTGATGGGCGCGGCCGAGGTGCTGGCAGGTCTGAAGGCGGATCTCCCTGGGACGGTGAAGCTCATCTTCCAGCCTGCCGAGGAGGGCGCTCCCGCCGGCGAAGAAGGGGGCGCAGACCTGATGGTGAAAGAGGGCGTGCTCGAGAATCCGAAGGTTGACGCCATCTTCGGCCTGCACGTCGGCATTACACCGCTCGAGGCGGGGTCGATCTCGTTCCGCCCAAGAGGCATCATGGCCGCCAGCGACTCACTCTCGATCACCGTGCACGGCCGATCAACCCACGGCGCCATGCCCTGGGCCGGCGTCGATCCGATCGTCGTCTCGGCGCAGATCGTGCTCGGCCTCCAGACCATCATCAGCCGACAGGCCGATCTGACGACCGCGCCAGCGGTGATTACCGTGGGTACCATCGAGGGCGGGAACCGATCGAACATCGTGCCCGACGAAGTCCGCCTCACCGGTACGATCAGGACGTTCGACGCGGACATGCAGAAGAAGATCCACGAAGGCATCACCCGCACGGTTGAACACATTGCCGCGGCCGCCGGCGCGAAGGCCGAGGTGACGATCACGATCGGCAATTCGGTGACGTACAACGACCCCGCCCTGACCGATCGCATGACCCCATCACTCAGGCGCGTGGCCGCCGGTACATTCAATCCGAACGCGCAGGTCACCACCGGGGCTGAAGACTTCTCCGCGTACCAGAAGCAGGTTCCGGGCCTGTACTTCTTCCTCGGGATCGCACCGAAGGGCACAGCACCAGCGTCGTGGGCCGCCAACCACTCACCGAGATTCAATCCCGATGAATCCGCGCTCATCACCGGCGTGCGGGCACTCGCGAGCGTGGCGGTCGACTATCTTGCGGGTCCAGTCAAGTAGGTGCCGGTCCCGTCGAACCATTGCCGAGGGCGCTTGAACACCGGCCAGCAGCCGAGCAGGCTTTCCGCGATCCGGGCCGAACTCAGACCGATGATCACGCTCGCCGTGCCAGTGATTCTGGCCGAGGTGGGGTGGACGACGATGGGCCTGGTCGACACGCTCCTGGTCGGGCCCCTCGGACCCGCAACCATCGGCGCGGTCGGCTTCGGGAGCGTCGTGTTTCTGGCAGTCGGCATCTTCGGCACGGGGTTGCTGCTCGGACTCGACACGGTGATCGCGCAGGCGTATGGGGCTGGGCGTCTGGATCGATGCCACCACTGGCTGGTGCAGGGCGCCTTCCTCAGCCTCCTGATCGCGGCCCCACTGACGCTCGCCACCTACCTCCTGATCGCCACGATTTCCTGGTGGGGGCTCAATGCGTCGGTACTGGCGCTTGCGGCTCCTTACCTGAAGGTGCTCGCGCCAGGTGTCATTCCCCTCTTGTTCTACGCGACGTTCCGGCGCTACCTGCAGGCGACCAACTGCGTCCGGCCGATCACGTTCGCACTCTTGACCGCCAACCTGATCAATGCGGCTGTTGGCTGGGTGCTCATCTACGGCAAGTGGGGACTGCCAGCGCTCGGCGCGACCGGATCGGCGTGGGCGACGCTGGCGTCGCGCGTGTACATGGCCGGCGTCCTGCTGGTGGCGATCCTGTGGCGCGAGCGGCGCGATACAGCTGAGCGTCGACCGACGGCGCGTCGCGTCGATTGGCCGTCGATCTCACATCTTCTGAAGCTCGGCGTTCCGGCCTCGATCCAGGGCGTGCTCGAGGTCGGCGTCTTCGCGGCGGCGTCTGCGTTGATCGGCCGCCTGTCGGCAGCCTCGCTGGCGGCTCATCAGATTGCGCTCAACCTGTGGGGACTGGCCTACATGATTCCGCTCGGGCTGAACGCCGCTGGCGCGGTGCGCGTGGGGCAGGCCGTCGGGCGCGGCGATCGCCAGGGTATCTGGCGCGCGGGCTGGACGGCGCTCGCGCTCGGGGCGGCGCTGACGACGACGGCGGCCATCGTGTTCCTGCTCGGCGGCCACTTGCTTATCAGCGCGTTCTCCCGCGACTCGGCCGTGCTGGCTGTCGGTCCGTCGCTGCTTGGCATCGCTGGCCTCTGCCTCGTGTTCGATGGCACACAGAGCATTGGCACCGGTATCTTGAGAGGCCTCGGCGAAACACGGATCCCGATGATCACCGCCCTGGCAAGCTACTGGGCGATTGCGCTGCCGCTCGGGTACGCAGCCTGCTTCCGCTGGGGGTGGGGCGTGCAGGGCATGTGGGCCGGGCTGGCGGTCGGGCTCGTGATCGTCGGCGCCGTGCTCCTGCGCACGTGGCACCATCGAGTCGCGCACTTCGGCTGAAGGAGGTCAGGGGGACCGGCTGGAGATGAACGACGGTCCCCCCCGGGTTGCAGCGCCGCGGGCGGCGCGAACGCCGCGCCATGCGGCTCGTTCACGAGGACCTCGATGCACGATCCAGCCGCGCAGCGGCAGAGATGGAGGCCGGCAAGTCTCGAAGATCGGCGGTGCCCTTCACTGGTTGATCGGTGCTGGCACGGCCGCTGGCCCTGCCCCCCATGCCCGGCGCACGGCAGCCTGCAGGTCATCGAGTAGACCATCGTCAGAAACGTGGAGACCATCGGGCCCCCAATGGCCACAGTGGCGAGCGGCGAGAGACGCTCGAGACCAATCGCCCACTCGGCGGCGAGCGGGATCATGCCGACAGAGGTGCCGACGGCTGTCATCAGGATCGGCCGGGTGCGGACGCGGACCGACCCCACCAGCGCGTCGAACACGGAATCGCCGCGGCGTCTGGCCTCTTCGATGAAGTCAATCAGCAAGATCGAGTTCTTGACCACAATCCCGGCGAGCAGGATCAGCCCCATGAACGAGGGCATGCAGCCGTGCTTGTTGGCGACGAGCATGCTCCAGGACGCACCAATCAGGGCCAGCGGGATTGCCGACATGATTGTGAGCGGATGCAGCCACGACTTGAACGCCGGAACAAGCGAGAAGTACAGCAGCACGAGCCCCAGGGCCAGGGCGAGCCCCAGCCGTTGGAACGAGTCGTCCATCTGCGTGACCTCGCCCTCCTGGCTGACGATGTATCCGGGCGGCAGCCTCAGGTCCGTAAGCGCGGCCTCGACGTCTTCCTGCAGGTGCGAGATGGGCTGTTTGACGCGGTACGCCTGGATGTCGAGCGTCCGTTGCAGCCCCTGCCGCGTGATGATTGACGCGGACGGCCGAGGCTCGAGCCGACCGAGTGCCGAAAGCGGCACCACGGCGCGCGGCGTGACGATCGGGTAGTCTTCGAGTTGGGCGGATTGCGCCCGCTGCGGCGCACGCAGTTGCACCCAGAGCGGCAGCCCGTCCTCGTTGGCGATGCGAAACGTCGAACTGGGCATGCCGCGCACGGCGCCCTGCAATTGCGATGTCAACACCGCCGGCGAGAGCCCGTACAGCGCCAGTTTCTCCGGGTCGGCTGAAAACGCGGTCTCGACGCTGTCGAGATGCCATGACCGCGAGACTGACGTCACGCCGCGTACGCGCGTCCGCAGGCGCTGTTCGATGTCGGCACCGAGCCGATCGAGCGTGCCCAGATCGGGGCCCGAAATCATCACGTCGATTGGTGCGCGGATTGTCGACAGCGGCGTGGCTCCGAAGTCGAAGACGTCGACCGCCCGAATACCAGCGACGCGCGCCATCCTCGCCCGCAGGTCGGCCTCGATCTCCCACACAGACGCCTGGCGGTGGAACCGGTCCAGCAGGTGGATCGTGATGGTCCCCTGCTGCGGCGAGCGTCCCCCGCCGAACGAGATGACGGCCGGCTCGGACCCGATAACCGAGGAGACGCTCAGCACCTCCGGTCGGCTCCGGACAATGGCCTCCAGTCCCGTCAACCCTGCCTCGGCGGCGCCGAGCGACGCGTTGGCATCCATCTCGAACGCCACCTTGATGATGCCCGAATCCATCGGCGGCATCAGATCGCGACCGACCAGCGGCATCTGGCGCGCCGACACGACGAACAGCACGAGGCCGACGACGACGAACACCAGCCGGTGATGGAGCGCCAGCGCCGTCAGGCGCACGTAGAACTCGCGGATGGGAACAATCACCTTCTCGTCGAAGCGGAAGATGAGCCGTTCGAACCACCCACGGCCGGCGGTGGTGCGCCGGAGCAGCAGGGGCGCCAGCAGAGGGATGATCGTCACCGACACCACGTAGGAGGCGACCAGCGCGATCGACAGGCTGACGGCCAGCGGCCGAAGCACGGTCTGCACGTAGCCGCCGATGAAGATGATCGGGAGCAGCACCATGATGGTGGCGTACGTGCCGGAGAAGATTGCGAGCATCACCTCCTCGGTGCCCGCCACCACAGCACCGCGCACCGCCTGGCCGAGTTCGTGATAGTGCCGTTCGATGTTCTCGAGCACGACGATCGCATCGTCGAGGAGCATGCCTACGGCGACGATGATGGCCGTCAGCGTCACCATGTTGAACTCGAAGCCGGCAAGCCACATGACCGCGAACGTCAGCAGGTAGGTGAACGGGATGGAGACGGCCGCGAGCGTCATTCCGCGCCAGTCTGCGAGGAACAGGAAGATGACAAGCACGGTCATGATGATCGCGTCGCGCAGCGCGTCGAGCATATTGCCCACGGCCCGGTCGATCAGCTCGGACTGACTGTCGGGAATCGAGAACGCGATGCCCGGGTAGTCGCGTTCGAGGGCGGGCAGCAATGCCGCCACGTCGGCAATGGTGCGCAAGGCGTTGCCCGTTGGCGCACGCTGGATGTTGATCGCGATGGCCGGCTGGCCATCCCCGTGATACGCGCTCTGCGGTTCCTGCACGCCCGGTGTCACGTCGGCCACATCCGCCACGTGGACCACGCCGCCGGGACGCTGCGCCACCGGCACCCGCGCAACGTCGGCCGGATTGCTGAACGCACCAACACGCCGGACGAGTACCTGCCGGTCGGAGGTCGTGAGCAGACCGATCGGCTGATTCGCGTTGAATGCGACGAGCGCCTGGCGCACATCGAGGGGCGTGAGGTGATAGCGCTCGAGCCGATCGCGATCGAGATCGACCCGAATAATCGGCTGATGCGCGCCGAAGACCTCGGCATTGGCCACTTCCGGCAGCTGGAGCAGACGCTCCTTGACGGCGTTGTCTGCCACCTGGCGAACCATGGCGAGATCGAGCGCGGATCCCGCCTTCGGGCGCAGGGCCAGCGTGAGCACGGCGGGTGTGGCAGAGGAGACCTTGAAGATCATCGGCGGGCGCGCCGCGTCGGGCAGCGACGCCCGGATCTTCTGCAGGCCGTTGGCCACGTCGGTGGCGGCCGAATCGAGCCCCTTCGCATACTCGAACTCGACGTTCACGGTGGACACTTCATCCTTGCTCACAGAGGAGACGCGCCGGACCTGTTCGATGCTCGAGAGCTCCTTCTCTATCACGCGGCTGACGTCGGCCTCCACATCTTCGGCCGACGCGCCGGGGACCACCGTCACGACCGCCGTCTGCGGCCGCTCCGAGTCGGGGAACAGATTGACCGGCATCTGGCGGTACCCGACCAGCCCTACCACCGCGGCGAGCAGGACGAGCGAGGTGAGCAGGTGCGGACGCTTCAGATAGGCGTCAACCATCGACATGGGATGTCTCCGTCTACGGCGGGGGCGACGCCCCGCGTCACAACTCCGGCCTGCTACTTGGATCCGTGCGGCGCCACGTCGACGGGCGCCCCATCGGCGAGCATCATCAGGCGCGACGCGCTGGCGACCACCACCTGGTCCCGTTCCTGCAACGCGCCCCGCACCACCACTTCCTCGGGCGATCGGTCGATCACCTGCACGCTCACTGCATGCACCTTCCCGCCGGCGACAACGAAGACGACGCGCCGCGATTCGCCCTCGAGCAGCGCGGTGGAGGACACGACCAGGCCTGACGCACCGGCTCGGGGCAGATCGACGCTCACCGTGGATCCTGGCATCAGCCCGGACACACGCGGGGGCAGGTCCGCTTCGAACGTCGCGAGGCGCGTGGCATCCATAGCGGGGAACACGCGCGAGATCGTGATGGTCTGACGGGCGCCACCGACCGTCAGCCCGATTTCCCGGCCCGCTCCCAGTTCGTCGAACACCTCGGCGGGCACTCGCACGCGCACGCGCAGCGCGTCCGGCTGCACGAGAGTAAGGAGGGGTTTGCCCGGCGCGGCGAGATCCCCGGCGTTCGCGAACTTTGCTGAGACGATGCCGTCGAACGGCGCATCGATCCGCGCGTACCCGCGCCTCGTGCGGGCCGTGTCCACGGCCCGCTCGGCCTGTGTCAACTGCGCGCGCGCGCCCTCGAGCCGGGCCTTGGTCGCCGCGACGGTGGACTGCGAGCGTTCCCATTCCTCGCGGGCAATCGCCCCGGCGTCGACCAGCACCTTGTCGCGCGCCGTGACGGCGCGTTGGACGGTGAGGGCGAGGTCGGCGGCCGTGACCGCTTCGCGCGCCGCCCCGACGCCGGCCTCTGACGCCGCCGCGGCGTCGTCGAGCTCGCGCGGGTCGAGATCGATCAGGCGCTGACCGCGCCGCACACTGTCCCCCTCGCGCACCGCCACCCGCACGACCTGTGAAAGGATGCGCGAGGACAACGGCGTGTCTTCTGCCGCGACCACTTCCCCGAGAAACTGTCGCGCATTCTGGAGGGCGCCACGCCTGACAGTGCCCACCTCAACGACCACCGGGTTTCTGACCATAACCGGCGCCGCATCCCTGTCGCGAACTCGCATCAGACGGACCGCGGCAAGACCGGCCACCAGCACGACGACCACCACGATTCCGATCACGCGTTTGACGGTCATTGCACGATCTCCTTTTCACTCAGGGCATTCAGCCTGGCCGCAGCCGTGATCTGGTCGCCGCGCGCCTGGGCGAGCGCACTGGCCGCCGCGAACTCGCGCGCTCGCACCCGCAGCAGGTCTTCGACCGTCCCGACGCCCGTGTCGTATCGCACCTGTTCTATCCGCGCCGCCTCCGCGGCCGCCGCCACCCGCGCGCGAGCGGCTTTCAGACTGTCGCCCGCCGCCGTAAACCGGGCCTGTGCGTCCACCACCTGGGCTTCGCGATCGAGCAGCGCCCGGGTCGCCGCGGCGCGTCCCGCTACGGCCAACTCGCGGGCCGACGCGGCAGCTGCCGCACGTGCGCCGCCGTCGAACACCGGCACCGTGACGGCAACCGACAGCTCCCAGGTCCTGAGCTGGTCACCGATCGACAGGCCCACATTGCCCATCAGGTTCCCGCGGAGGACCACGTTCGGCAGCCGGGCGCCGCGCGCCGCCGCCACGGCCTCGCGGGACTGTTCGGCCCCGAGTTCTGCGCGACGCACGGCCGAGGTAGCCCGCGCCAGGGTGGCCACATCGGATCCGCCGAGCGTCGACGTCAGGTTGATCTCCGGAAGCGCGCTTACATCCAACCGTGACGCCGGATCGCGTCCAATCACGGCCAGCAACAATGCGCCGACGCGGGTTCGGTCCGCCACGATCCCGGCGCGCCGGCCGCGAGCATCCTCGAGTTCCTCTTCCACCTTGAGCAGATCGAGCCGCGGCCGCCTGCCCTGTTCGACCATCAGGGTCAGCCGGCCGTCGGTCGCGGCGAGCGCCTCAATAGACCGATCGAGAGCCACCGTCACCGCGTCCAGCGTCTGCACGGCCGCGTAGAGCGCGGTCGTGTTGGCGCGGATGTCCCATCGTGTTCCGTCCGTAAAGAGTGACGCCTGCTCGGCCTGGAGTGCCGCGATCCGAATCGACGACGAGAGTCGGCCTCCCGTATAGACCGGCACCTGGAACGTGATGCCGTAATGGACCTGGTCGCTGTCCCACGGCAGACCGAGGAAGCCCTGGGCTCCGAACAGCTGTTTCGACATGGGGCGCAGAATCTGGTCGTCCTGGAAGCGCGAGTAGCTCAGGACGCCGTCGAGTTGGCCAAACCGGGTGCGCCCGACTGCTGTGGCGTTCCACCGTGCCGCGCGGTCCTGCGCGGCGGCAGCCTGCAGTCCGGGTGCGTTGGCCAACGCCTCCGTCACCGCCGCCTCGAGTGTGAGATGTGGCCCCTGTGCCCCGGGCGTCGGAATCGCAGTCTGAGCGATGGCCCGGGACGCCACCAGACAGGCACACACCACCCAGGTGGTCGTACGCCGTACCTTCATCGTCGTGCCCTCCTCGACGGGGCTGGCGCTCGCCGGCCCGCGATGGCCGCGAGCAGCCACGGCGCCACCTCAGCGATGGCCCGTTGTTCAATGGCGCGATGTGGCTGCAGCCGGTGCTGGATGGCGAGGGCGGCTGGCACGCCCAGCAGCAGTAACGCCAGCGCGTCCGGTCCGATCGCGATCTCCCCTCCGTCGGACCCTATCACGCCCGCTGGCCGTGTGCGGCCCGTCGGCGTGACTTGCGTCAGCAGTTCGCACAGGAGCGCCCGGTACGGAGAGAAGATGTCGCGCATGCGCTGAACCAGCTTCGGGTCGCCCGACGCCGACGCTTCGGCGAGCAGCAGGATGGGCAGGCTGTCGTGGTTGAGGACGATGCGGAGATGGTGCGTCAGGATGCGAGACAGGCGATCAATGGGCAGGGCCCCGGCGTCGGCGGCGATTGCGCGGATCGGGTCGAGCAGCAGATGTTCGAGCCGATCCATCAGGCCGAGCAGCAGGCGCTGCTTCGTGGAGAAGTGGCGGTAGATGGCGGCCTCGGAGAAGCCGACCCGCAAGGCAATCTTCTTCATCGTCAGGTTGGCGAGGCCGGCTTTCGCCACCAGTTCCACTGCCCGGTCGAGGATCTGCTCCTGGCGGATGCTGGAGGCCATGCCGGCGGCGCGCCGTCTGGCGGACGGCCGGCGAGGCGTGGACCGTGCCTGGGTGACGTAATGTGAGTGAGTCATCACTCACAATGATACACCTGTGAAGAAAAGGTGACAAGGGGGAAGATGTCCGGGCCCCGGATGACCGGCCCGCCGCGTCGTGTACCATAGTAGACACGTCGACATCGCCCGCCATCACGATTGAGGACTTCCGGAGGAGAACGCGCGATGAATGCAGTGACCGTAATCGGCGTGGCGGCTCTGGCGATCGTCTCCATCACCAGCCACGAGGCCGCCCACGGATTCGTAGCCGACCGCCTGGGCGATCCCACGGCGCGTGAGCGGGGGCGGCTCACATTGAACCCGATTCCTCACATCGACTTGTTCTTCACGATCCTGCTGCCGCTGTTTCTCATCCTCTCCGGTTCGGGTTTCATTTTCGGCGGGGCGAAGCCGGTCCCTGTCGACGTCTCGCGTTTGAGAAACCCGCGGCGGGACTGGGCGCTCGTGGGAGCGGCGGGGCCGGCGATGAATGTGCTCATGGCCGCCACGCTGACAGCCGTGCTCTCGGTCGCCGTGTTGGTGGGGCTGGCCGATTCGTCCTCGAGTCTGACGGAAATCCTCGCAGTCGGGATCTTTCTGAATGCGCTGCTCGCCGTCTTCAACCTGATCCCGATCCCGCCGCTGGACGGATCGAGGGTCGTGCAGTACTTCCTCTCCGGTGAAACCCTCGCGCTGTATCGCCGGCTCGAGCGGTTCGGCCTGCTCATCATCATGGCGGCGGTGTACTTCGTCCCGCAGCTTCAGGTACCGCTCAGCGAAGCGATCTTCGGTCTCATCGCGCTCGTCACGACGCCATTCGGCGTGGCAGCCATCGTCGAGTCCGTGCTGCGGAACGTACTGTTCGGCTAACGACGGCCTGCCCACCTGCCGACGTGAGACTGCCCGCCCGTAGCGGGCCGTCCGGCGTCCGAAGATAGACTGGAGATAGCATGATCGAGCGACTGCCCATCGGCGAACGTCGGGCAGCCACATCGCCGCGCTGGCTGGAGCTCTGGTGGGTACTTGACCAGCTGCGATGACGGTTCGTCGCAGCGGGCCTTCGGTATCGCCCTCCTGGCGTGGGCTCAGAAGCACTACGCGAGATTCACGTCGATATTTCGGCCGGTCTCCGCGGCGCGCATGGCGAGAGACTCCGAAGTATAATCATTCTGCGATCGTGCGTTGGAGTTCGCTCCGAAGGTTCCGGAGGGCGGAACAGATGACTCCTACTGGGCAAATGCCGGTAGGGGTCTTTTTTTGCGCCGTGGCGACGCGCCGTGGCCTCAGGTGAGCATGACGGCAAAGTCTGCCGACGCGGGTCGGGTCGGTCTCAACGAACCGCAGCAGCGCCACCTGCTGGTCAGTTGCCAGCACATCGACACGCTGCTGTCGAGCATCGAAGCAGTTCTGTCGGCGTCACGCTCATCGTCGCCGTTCCCCCGTTATCGCACGGCCCTGACCCCGGTCCAGGCGCGACTGGCCGCAAACTACCTGGCACGTATCCGCAGCCGGCTGGTGCGCGTCCTGGAACGCGAGGGGATCCCGATTCCGCCGCCGCAGGTCGACACGCTCTTCGCCATCCGCACGGCTCTGACATTCGCCGACAACGCGGTCGAGGAGTTGAGGCCGACATACATCGCGGAACACCTGCGCACCGAGGTGGGCCTCGACATCGCCGTGCACGCGGTCAGTGCCGTGGGGGCGGACGCCACGTTGACCGACGCGTGGTTCGCCGCGGAGATCGCGCCGATGTGTCAGCGGCACCAGGATGGCGCGTGGCATTCGATTCATCGGAAGATCGTCTTGTTGCGCGATGCGGTGCGCGCAAGCCTGCAAGCAAGCGCCGATCGTGGTGCGGGGCGTGTGTTCGTCAGCGCTGAATCCCAGGCTGATGCCGAGACGAAACTCCGCCGCGCCGGCGCGTTGGCGGCAAATGTCAGTCCCCTGGGCGAACAGGCGGCTCAAGCTGTGGCCGGCGGAGTATCGATCGTTCTCCGGCAAGCCGCGGTCCTCCTAGTGAATGACGCTCAGTGGGCGGGACTGACCATGGAGGCCGCGAGGTCAGCGCTTGGCCGAGCCGCGAGGGACACGGTGGGCGCACAGGCTGAGGAGCTTCGGATCGCGTTGGGACGCTTCGCGGCCGGTTTGGCGGCATCTCTGGCACGGGCCGCCGACCTGTTAGGACGTCCTGAGACACTCACGGTCACCGAGTTGCTGGGGCGCGTACGCGAGTTGCCGGCCCTGGTCCTGCCGGAGGTCACGACGCCGCTCACGGCACCGGGCATCTCAGCGATCACACGGTCCTTGCGTATCCGTGCGATCGAACGCCAGTTCGAGGCCCAGATCGGCCAGTCGCTGGCGGAAGCACTCTCGGCGTTTGGCGTCGGCCTGCGTGGTTGGATGCGCGACGCCGTCACCGCGGTGCAGAACGGATTTCACGAATACGCGGAACCCTTGCGAGTGTCCATCGAACGGCAGCGCTTTATGATCCGCGATTCTCCCGACTCCAGCGGGACCGATGCCCACGCCATTCAGGAAGAGCTGGCCGCGCTCGATCGCGTATATGGCGACGAGCAGCCAGATGACCAGGCGAGGAACGTGTTATGACCGATGGCCACGCCACGGCTGAAGGCACCACGTCCCCGCTGCGCGTCATAGCGGAATCCGCGAGCAACACGGGCGCGGAGTCCATCGCCAACGAGGCGGCCGCACTCGCCGATCGACTCGCCGAGGGCCGTTTCTTTGTGGCGTGCGTGGGTCAGTTCAAGCGAGGCAAGTCCACGCTGCTCAACGCCCTGATTGGGCAACCGCTGCTACCGACGGGCGTGGTGCCGATGACGTCGGCGGTGACCGTGCTTCGGTATGGCGCGGAGCTCACGACGCGCGTGCAGCTGCTTGATGGAACGAGCCACCTCATCGATGCGGCGTTGATTTCGGATTTCGTCACCGAGGCTCGCAATCCCGGCAATGCCAAGAGGGTCGCAGCCGTTGAGCTGTGCGTCCCGAGTCCGCTGTTGGCATTGGGTTTGTGTTTGATTGACACGCCGGGGCTCGGGTCCGTCTTCGCGGCGAGCACTGAGGTAACCCGCGCGTTTGCACCGCAGATCGATGCCGCGCTAGTCGTGCTCGGGGCCGACCCGCCCGTCTCAGCTGACGAGTTGGCGCTGGTCGAGGAAATGGGAAGTCGTCTCGATCCGCTGCTGATCGTGTTGAACAAGGCCGACAAGGGACCCGCTGGCGATCTGCAGGAAGCAGCTGACTTTGCGCAGTCGGTCATCACCCGGCGGCTCGGTCGCGAGATCGGTCCGCCCCTGCTCGTGAGCGCGGCTGAGCGGCTCGCGGGCTCCTGCTCGCGCGACTGGACCGAACTGGAGGACCAACTGCGAGCGTTGGCCGGCAGGTCCAGCGACTTGTTGGCGGCGGCCGCCCTGCGCGGGGCCGCGCGGCTGGCTCGTGAGCTCTTGCGCGACATCGATGAGCAACGCACGGCACTCACCAAGCCCCTCGCCGATTCAGAACGCCGGTTGAGCCACCTGCGCTAGACCATCGCCGGCGCAGGGCAGGCATTGCGTGAGTTGTCCGCCCTGCTTGGCGTGGAACAGGCGGAGCTATCAACGAGTTTCGTGCAGACCCGACGGGAGTTCATGGCCGTCGCGATGCCCGGCGTGCTGCGCACGCTCGACCAGCGCATTGATGCCGAGCCGTATCGCCGCGGGCCGGCATATCGCGCGAAGGCCATGGACTTTGCGCTGGACGTGGCGACCGAGGCGATTCTCGAGTGGGCTAGCGGGGTGGAGTCTGAAGCGGAGGCACTCTATGGACGGGCCATGACGCGGTTCGCGGATCTCGCCAACGGCTTCATGGCAAGCATCGCGACGTCGTCCGGGGAAGCGTTCGCCGATGGCGCCGCCCTGATTGAGGAACGAGGCTTTCGAGCGGCAAGCGAGTTCCACTTCGCAGAGCTTCTGCGTCTGGCGGAACCCGGTCCCGTGGCGTGGGTGGCCGATTGGGCGCTGCCGCGGCGCCTGAGGATCGCGGCTGTCAAGTCGAGTGCCGCGAAGTACGTGCGCCACCTGATCGCCACCAACAGCGCGCGGGTCGCCAACGATCTGAGCGAGCGCGTGCTCGAGAGCCGCCGCGGTCTGGAAAGCGAGATCCGGAGCCGTCTGTCGGCGTTGCTCGAGTCGGTCGGCCGGGCTCTCGAACGCGCGTACCAGCACAAGGCTGCCGGGGAGCAAGCCGTGCGCGAACGTTTGGAACGTCTCGACGGGTTGCGATGCGACATCGAGCGCCTGCTCGCGGTGGACAAAGTGGAGAAAGGGCCGTGAGTCGTGACGACAATGGTGGGGCCACACATGGCTTGATTGGCCGGAAGGCGCTCGTGGCGGGGGTCAATAACCTCCTCGATGCGAGGCGCAGCGTGTTGCTGTTCGGGCCGCCGGGCATTGGCAAGAGCGCGATTGTGGCGGCCGTCTCCCGTCAAGGGCTGGTCGTGGCCGACCCCTTCGATCGCGTATCCAGGCCGCTGGCGGCAAGGCTTCGGCGCGTGATGGAGGCGGACGGAATCGTGCTGGCCGCCGGGCGAAGCGCCAAGGCAGCGGATCTTGGCGCGGTGAGACGTGTGTTGTGGCGGATGGAGGCCGTACGCGTCGAGCCCCTTGCCGCTCGAGATATCAGCACGCTGCTGCGTATCTCACTGAAAGCCGGCGGCGTGCCGCGGGCGGCGGTTTCGCAGTCGTGGCTGTCCGATGCGGTGAAGGCGACGCAAGGGGTGCCAGGCCGCGCGGTGGCAGTGGCCCATGCGGTGGCGGCGCGGTGGCGGGACGACCGCGGCTTGCTCCCGCCCCGTCTGGCGCTTGTGGTGTCGTGGCAAGACGGCCTGGCAGGCGCAGGCCACGTGCTCACCAAGACGGTCGCATCGCCTCCAGGTGGCCGGCACGACGCTACTCCAATGAGTCGGCATGACGCGAGGCCGCAGCCGTCTCACGCACGGGCTCGCCTGGCGGGAGTTCGCGCCGTCGTCTTTGACATGAATGAACTGCTCGTCGATACCGAGGGCATTCATGCAGCGGCGACTCGCCAGGTCTTGGCGGCGTTTGGCGTGGCCTACGACGAACACGATCGGGTGGAGTTCTGCGGCGTGACCGACTATGACATGTTCCGCGTGCTGAAACGACGGCATCGTCTGCAGGAGAGCGAGGAGGAACTCTGCCGCCGAAACGCGGCTGCCGTCGCTGGGCGCGTGGGAGAGGGCCCACGGCAGATGCCCGGCGTGCCGGACGTACCTCTGGAGTTACGGCGACGGGGCTATCTAGTGGCCGTGGCGTCGTCGTCCGACCACGGGTCTATCCGTGCCTTGCTGGACCGTGTCGGCCTCAGAGACAGCATTGACCTCGTCGTGTCTGGCGCGGAAGTGCCTCGCGGCAAACCCGCGCCTGACGTGTTTCTCGAGGCCGCGATTCGGCTAGGCGTGGAGCCAAGCGGCTGCCTTGTGGTCGAGGATGCCCCTGCGGGCCTCGCGGCCGCGCGGGCGGCGGGCATGCCATGCGTGATTGTGCCATGCGACGTCACTCGTGATACCGACTTCTCCGGTGCGACGCTACTCCTGCGCGAACTCCCGGAACTGCTCTCATACCTGCCCGGCCCGTCGCGAGGTGCGTCAGTATGACCAGTGCTTCCTCATCTTCGCGCCGGACCACGGGCGGAAAGTCACACCACGAGCGGGCACAGGCTTCCGAGGGTCGGTCGCAGTGTCTCAACGCGGTGTCTCAACGGTGGCGCCGCCGTGCGCGACCGCGTATACTGCGACCGACACTTGATCGTTTAGGTGATGGAGTTCACCTTTTAACTGCCGCGTCTGCGGCTGATGACTCCTGCCCGGAGGCTATGGGTGGGAGACTCATCGGTTGACGCCCTCCCATCATCCTCCACAACATCCAGCAGTAGCACGGGCCTTGTGATGTGGCTCTGGCGGGTCTGCTCTCTGGTCTTCCCGTTCGTGTCACACGAGCGGGCGTGTCGCGCCAGGTGCGGGCCGGTGGTCGTCCGTATGGCGGTGGAGTTCGCCTGAACTGTCCTGCGTGCAGGACCGATGACTCCTACCTCGCGTCGCTCGATCTCGGGCGCAGGGAGGGTCATGTGTTGCCATTTATCGACGAACGTCGTTTGCGGCGCGGGCGGGCGCGACGGGTTGTCTCACCGTCGAGGTGCGAAGACGGTGCTCCGGCTCGGCGGTCGACCAGCCCGTCCGGGGACCTCGCGCTCCTCATGATGGCGTGCCTCGTTGCAGCGACCGGTGCAGCATGGATCGCGCTGTATCCCTGGGTGCGCCTGAACCGAACGGCTCCGAGTTGGAGACACTGGGTTCGCGGTGCGTGCATTCTGATTGTGCTCTGGTTGGCGATTCTACTTTCTCTGTAGCGATCCTGCGCCAGGATCGCTTTCGTCGGCATCAGGAGCAGCGCTGCAGGGATTGCGGGTCTACAAGGACATCGGGGGAATTGCCCGCCGGACGACCATTGCCAAGTGCATCCGACAGGAACTCGACTCACGACGCACGCCCGTCTGGTTTGTGGATCTCGGCGATTATTCGGACGGGACACCGTTCTCCAGCGAATACCACGGCGAGGCGGACGTGGCGGCCATGAACGCAGCCGGCTACGACATGGGGACGCTCGGGAACCACGAGTTCAACAACACCGCAGCACAGTTACGGAAACTGGTGGGGGCAACCAAATACCAACTCTTGTGTGCGAACGCGACCGATCGCGCCAGCGGGAAACCACTCGTGCCCCCCTACGTTGTCAAGACGCTGGGGTCGCTCAGAATTGGCGTCTTCGGCCTGCTCGCCCACGAATCGGCCACCTACCCGGCCGGCAAGGAAGCCATCGAGGTGGGGGATGAGATCGCCAGTGCCCGACAGGCGGTCGCAGCGCTCCGCCCGCAAGCGGACATCATCGTCCTCCTCTCCCACGCCGGCGAGCAAGTCGACCAGCGGTTGGCCGAGCAGGTCCCGGACATCGACGTAATCGTCGGTAGCCATTCGCACTCGCGCCTGCCGTCGGGGGAACTCATCTGGCACTCGGAGGATCTCCAGGCGAGGGCTGTCAACGGAACCGTGATCGTGCAAGCGCACCAGTGGGGCGGCGAACTGGGCGGCTCGACCTCCTGTTCGACAAAGACGAGAAGGGCGTCTGGCACGTGGAACGCTATCGAGCCCGGCTGATCCCGGTCACCGCCGACATTCCCGAGGATGCCGGCGTCGCCGCCGTCGTCGGCGAGTTCTGGAAGCCCATCTCGCCGAGGTACGCCGAGGTCATGGGGCAAGCTGCCGGCGAGTTCAGCAGCCGGGGCGACGATCTCGCAGAGTACAACTTGATGGCCGATGCCCTTCGAGACACCTTCAATGTGGACCTCGCGATGGAGAACATGGGCGGTATCCGCGCGCCGCTCCTGCGCGGCACGGTGACACGCGGCGACCTCGTCATGCTCGCGACGGCCGTGTCGATCGGTGTGGCTGCGGCGATCATAACCACCCTCGGTACGCATCAGACGCTCGCCGCGCCGCAATCTCAGATCGGTGCGCAAGCACCCACGGTGGGATCGACGCCCATTCCGCGGGTGTACTCCAACATCACGGCCACCCCGGAGGGCTGGCTGTCTTGACAGGCGATGAGCACAACTACAACCGCCTGCGACTGGACAGTTCGGTGCCAATCTGCCCCGAGGGCTGGGACAAGCCGCGGGTCCGAATGCAGCGGCCATTCTTCCAGATCAACAACGGTGCCGCCGGCGCGCCTTACTACGCGCAGGAGCAGACACCCTGGTCGGCGTTCGTGCGAGCGTTCTCGACGCAGCACGCCATCTGCCTGTTCTATGTCGAGGGGCCGCGCGTGCGTCTCGAAACCGTCAATCCGGAGACACTCGAGGTGCTGGACCGCGTGGTGATCAGGTAATCGATTTGGGCGCTACGGGCCGCGATGGAGCCGCGCCGGCGCGTTCGCCGATGCCCGCAACCGCTCCATCATGTCCACCGCAGCGTCGGCTGACTGACCCGCGTCATCGTCGAGCGGGATCTCGATATGTGTGGAGACGCCCTGTCGTTCCAGCACGAGGCGAAGTCGTGCTGCAGCCCCACTCGTTTCGGCGTGCTCGGCCGATACCGAGCGGAGCGCCTGCCAATTGATGGACGTGACGTTGACGCCGTAACTCACCAAGTCCGGCCGCACACGAGGCTCGCTCGACGCCCACAGGAGCCCCGCACGAGTGAGCAGGAGAAGGCCTGGCGTGGACGCGCACGAAGGGACGCGACTCCATCCATGCTTACGCGGTTGCCACGATTCCCTCCACTCGGTGGCAGAGACGACAGACTCGTCCTCCAGGAGCAGCGGTTCGGTCGCGCTGCGAAGATAGGGCGGCGTCGACCGCCACAGGTCCGCGCTCGGGATGGCGCCTCCCTCCTGGGTCGGTTGACGAGCGGTCAACGCCCTGTACGCACGCACGACTGCCTCGAAGTGATGGCTACCGGTCGTGCTGAAGCTCACCACGGTCGAGGTCACCTGGCCGGCGTTTACGTAGCAGACCTTGAGCCAACCAAGCAGCAGCGCGGCGCCAAGTTCCACCGACAGAATCCCGGTGAAGGGCACCGTATGGACATCGGCGGGCACGCCCTTGCAATGGGTATCGGCGGTAATGATCAGCCGCCCTTGCACGACAGCGACGGCGTGCGACGCGGGCGTCGCGCGAATGTTGAAGGGACCTCCCACACCGTCGAAGATCGGTGCATAGAGCAAATAATGGAACTGCTCGTCCGGACCCAACGCGGACCCGAGCAGATCGGCATGGCGTCCACGAAGGTCATCCGGCCGGTTGGCGCGATAGATCCACGACTCGCGACCGCTCGAATGGCGTCGCTCTTCCCGCAACTCGTCAGAGTTACGACGCGGCATCGCGTCTGTCTCAGGTGGATGGCGCATGACGACTTGCGGTTGCCGGCGGCACGAACGACAAACCGACGAGCGCCAGCCCCGCCAGCGCGGCGCCGAACGCGAATGGGGCAGCCGGTGAAATCCGTTGCCACAGGAGGCCCGCGATCAGACTCGCCGGAAGCGCCATCACGCCAACCGCGGCATTGTACAGTCCGTACGCCGTGCCTCGGCTCTCCTCTGGCACCAGTTCGGCGACCATCGCCTTGGCCGCACCTTCGCTGAGCGCATAAAACAGGCCGTAGAAGGCATACAGCACCCACATCATCCAGGGACTGCTGGCCAGGGCAAAGCCCAGGTAGGCCATCGCATACACGGCCCATCCGCAGGCGATCACGCGGCGGCGGCCGATCCGATCGGAGAGCCTGCCGGCTGGGATGGCGGCGGCGGCGGACACGAGGTTGAACAGGGCATACACCACGGGGATCAGCACGACGCCGACGCCCACGTCCTGGGCGCGGAGAATGATGAACGCATCAGACGAGTTGCCCAGCGTGAACAGGAGCATCACCGCGAGAAGGCCGGCGAACGGCCCTCGGAACACGGCGAGCGAGATGCGCTGCGTCTTCACGGCCGCTTGCCGTTCTCGCACCACCAGCCCGATGATGAGCAACGTCATGGCGGCAACGATGCCGGCGAGGAAGAATATCGCTTGGTACTTGCCCGGACGGTTGACCCAGAGCCGCAGCAACCCGAAGGTCAGCAGAGGACCGGCCACCGAGCCAAGCGTGTCCAGAGTTCGCTGCACGCCGAAGGCGAACCCCAGCTTCCTCGTTCCCGCCGAACTGGCCACCAGAGCGTCGCGTGGGGCATCCTTGAGGCCTTTACCTACACCATCCGTGAGCCGCAGGCCAAACACGACCGCCCCCGATCCCGCCAGGCCCAGCGAGAACCGCGCCGCCGCCGACAGCGCATAACCGACGAAGACAATAGCCTTTCTCTTTCCGAGGAAGTCGGAGAGATAGCCGGCCGCGATCTTCATCAGGCTGACGACCGTCATCAACGAGCCCTCAATCAGTCCGATGAACTCCTTGTTCAGACCAAGCACGGAGGAGTAGAACAACGGCAGGATCGGCTGGATCATGTCCTGCCCAAACCCGCCGAAAAACGCAACCCAGCCCAATGCCACGACGTTGCGATCCTGCTCTGTGGGAGCGTCCGCCCCGTCCTGTCTGGTAGGTTTCGATGTCTGGCCAGGGATGTCTGTCACGAGGGCTGCTCCATGACGCTGAAGGTGTCGCCGGCCTCAGCGTCTGGCCGGTGAGGCGACATACTTGAGCACCCGCACGCTCTCGAGCGTCACCATCCCTTCGGTGACCAGTTCGTCGACGACCGGCAGGAACGCTTTGATCTTGTCCTCCGCGTCGACAATTTCGATCACGATGGGCAGATCGGTCGACACTTCCAGCAATTTCGCGGAGTGCACCCGTGAGTTCTTGCCGTAGCCCAGTGGGCCCTTAAGCACTGTCGCGCCAGCCAGATGCGCTTCCCTCGCGCGTCGCACGATCGCCTCGTAGAGGGGCCGGTCTCGTCCCGGCTCGCGGTCCGCCTCCCCCATGAAGATCCTGAGCAACACGCCTTGTTCGGGCAGTTTCATCGTCTTCACCTCCCACGCCGCGCTGTCGTCCACCGACGCGATCACATCCGCGACTGGAATCACGCCCGCGTTCTTGTCTCCCTCGCCGCGATAGAGCACGACGTGCGCCCGTTCGAGGGTGATCTCGCCTTCGGTAAAGACGGGCTCAACGCGTGCGAGCAGCGCTTCCACGCGCTTCGGTCCGTCAACCACCTCGACGATCACCGGGAGTTCCTGGGACAGCGCCCATCGGGTCTCCTGCAGAATCGACCCGTCTGGCCGAAGCCCCATGATGCCCTTGAGCACGGTCGCTCCCTGCAAGCCATCGTGCCGGGCCACCTCGACAATCCACTGGTACAACGGCTCGTCACGATGACGGACGAAGTTGGACAGGTGGAACCGGCACAGCACTTGTTCGGCTTCGAGCTTCATGGTTCTCTCATCCGACCATCCACGACTTCGCCACCACCAGGCCCGCCCGCACGGCGAGGAGGCCGAGGACCAGGCTAACGACTCCTAACCACCAGGACGGAGCACGGCGCGTGGCCGACGACCCGCTTCGACACGGAACCGGATATCCATTCACTGATACGGGACCGGCCGCGATGGCCAACGACAATCAGATCCACCTGCGTGCTGGCCGCGAGCCGGATGATCTGCTCGGCGGGATGTCCGACGAGGATGCGCGTCTCCAGAGTGAGGCCACGGTCCTCAGCACGCCGGCGCAGATTCTCGTAGGCCGCTTCGTAGTGCTCGGCGGCTGATTCCAGGGTCGCCTGGGTCTCAACCTCCCCGGGTGGTTCAGGAAGGGTGGCCACCGAGACGACGCCCAGCCGGGCGCCAGCGAGTGCCGCCAAGCTCAGCGCCATCTCAAAGGCCTGTTCGGCAAAGGGCGACCCGTCGAAGCCCACCAGGATTCGCTTCGGGATCATGCCCGCGCGGCTGACACTGTCCGTCTGCTGCGTCATGATTCTCCTCCTCCCAGCGCGACGTCGGCCGATTCTGGCCGCGACGGCGCAGGCGGCGGAAGCAAGTATCGCGGAAGAAAGAAGGCATTGGCAACCAGCGTTGGGACGACCGCGCTCAGGATGACCGTTGCGATGAGGATCGAGTACTGCGTCTGGGTGATGATGCCGTGGGTGAGGCCGAAGAGGGCCGAGATGCTGCCGAAGGTCAGCCCGGTTGACATCAGCAACGTCGTGTAGGCGGCTTCCGTGCGCGGATAGCGGAACAGGCGGGCCATCGGCCACACGCCGACGGTCTTGGTCGCCAGTTTCGCCGCGAGCAAGCCGAGCACGCCGGTGGGCGCCGCCAGGAGTGCGGGCACCGATACAAACGAGCCAGCACGAATAAAGTAGAACGGCGTAAGCAGGCCGAACGTCACGGTCCGGAGGCGCCGGATGAGCGCGTGATCTTTGCCGACGGTTCCGGCCAGCACCATGCCAACCAGATAAGCGGGCAAGACGGCTTCACTATCCGCCCAGGTGGCGAGGGCGCCCAGGCCGAACAGCACGAGGAGCAGGAACTTCGCTTCGAGTTCGGATGGCCGGCCGCCGAAGACCCGGAAGAACCGTGGTGTCAGCCAGGGAAGGACCACGACGGCCACGGCGCCCACGCCCACGAAGGCGACCGTTCGCAGCGAGAACGGCGCGAAGATGAGCCCCAGTGCCAGCACCGTGCCCAGATCGGTGACGAAGCACG
This sequence comes from Acidobacteriota bacterium, assembly GCA_026393755.1. Classification (NCBI taxonomy): domain Bacteria; kingdom Pseudomonadati; phylum Acidobacteriota; species Acidobacteriota bacterium. Next base: position 238,645 of record JAPKZO010000006.1, on the reverse strand, counting down.
CCGCGAGCAATGCCTTGCCAAAGTCGGTGCTGTTGAGACCCAGTTCGAGCATCACCGCATAAACTACGGCCACCGACGTCGTCGATAGCGCCACGCCAGCCAGCCAACTGGCTTGCGGCGTCCAGTGCAACACCCAGGCCGCGAACGCCGCACATCCCAGGAACGGCGCGAAGAAACTCACGAAGCCAATGCCGAGCGACTCTTTCCACTTGGCGCGGAAGATCGTGGGATCGAGTTCGGCGCCAGCCAGGAATGTGAGCAGGATGGCGCCCGTGCCCGACAAGAAGGTGATCCAGGCCTCAGAGGTTCCGAGCAGCGCCTTGCCGATGAACGCCCCAATGAGGAGCTGCGCCACGGTGCCGACAACGATCTCCGAGAGGGCGGTTGCCACTCGGAGCCGGATCGAGAGCAGCGTGGCGACCAGCGCCAACCCGAGCCACAACGCCGCGCGAGCCCAGACATCTGTCATCTCGATCTCCCCATGTCGCACGCCGGACGCTCGCGGCGCACTCCCGTCGATGGTCGCCTACCGCGCGAACGGACTTGCGAAGGCGGCGGACCGACCAAGTTCGGCCTCGATCTCGAGCAGGCGGTTGTACTTGGCGATTCGCTCGCTCCGGCAGGCAGACCCCGTCTTGATTTGACCGCCCCCCATGGCCACCGCGAAGTCGGCGATGAACGCATCTTCGGTCTCGCCCGACCGGTGCGAAATCACGAATCCCCAGCCTGCTCGCCGGCACATCTCGATGGCCTCGACCGTCTCGGTGACGGTCCCGATCTGGTTGAGCTTGATCAGCACGGCGTTCGCCGACGATTCGCGGATACCCCGCGCGATGAACTCGGTATTGGTCACGAAGATGTCATCGCCAACGATCTGGATCTGATCTCCCAACGTCTCCGTGTGCGCCCGGAACCCGTCCCAGTCGTTTTCCGCCAGACCGTCTTCAATCGACACGATCGGGTACTTCGCGATCCAGTCCCGATAGAGTTCAGTCATCTCCGCGTGTGACTTCTTGCCCTGTCCCGACTTGGCGAGATTGTATGCCCCGTCCTCATAGAACGACGATGCGGCAGGGTCGAGCGCGATCGAGACATCTTTGCCCGGCTTGTAGCCGGCCGCCTGGATGGCCTCGAGAATGACCTCGCAGGCTTCTTCGTTGCTCTTGAGATTGGGCGCAAAGCCCCCTTCATCACCGACAGCAGTCGCGTAGCCGCGCTTCTTGAGAATCATCTTGAGGGCATGGAACGTCTCCGCGCCCGCGCGCAGCGCCTCGGCGAAACTCGACGCCCCCACCGGCATCACCATGAACTCCTGGAAGTCCACGCTGTTGTCGGCGTGTTTGCCGCCGTTGAGGATGTTCATCATCGGTACGGGTAGCCGCACCGCGCCCGCACCTCCGAGGTACGCATAGAGTGGCAGGTCACTGGCGGCGGCGGCCGCACGGGCGACCGCCATCGACACGCCCAGGATGGCGTTGGCACCGAGTTTGGCCTTGTTGGGCGTCCCGTCCAGTTCCTTCATAATCGCGTCGACCTCGGGTTGGCGCGTCGCGTCGATGCCTTCCAGGCGGGGAGCGATGATGGACTTGACGTGCTCAACGGCCTTCAGGACCCCGTTTCCCCGGTAGCGCGTCTTGTCGCCGTCTCTCAACTCGACGGCCTCGTTCTCACCCGTCGATGCTCCCGAGGGAACACACGCGGCGGCACTGACACCGTTGGCCAGCGTCACGACAACGCGCACCGTCGGATTGCCCCGAGAATCCAGGATCTCCAGCGCGGTGAGGGAATCGATTGTGCGACCCGTGCATCCTGAGCAGTTCATTTCTACCCCTTGTCTGAATGGCGCCGACCAATCACCTGACACGTAGCGTTCGGCGCCAGAGGTGCGCGGCGAGTCGTCTGGTATCGGCGGAGATCGGGGGGTGGCAGACACTCCCCGAGCCCGTCGCTCGTAGGAGTCATCTGCCCTGGCGAAATAACGGGTCAGGGCGGTTCAGGGTGAACTCCAACACCCAACGCGGCCAGCATAGCACTGGCTTCTTCCGGCTTCAACCAAGCCAGGTTGTCTCCACGCCAACACGTCGATCGTCGCCGATTCCTCAGCGGCGCCGCGGCGGGCGGGCAGTACGCCGTGCTTTGCCAGTTCATTGGCCCCGACGACCATGCCGTCCGTGAACATCGGGGTCCCGTCTGCGCATCGTCGATGTGGAGCGGTCGTTCAGCGACCGTCGATCGGAGCGTGCGTCCGACCGACGGTCTTATGGAACATGAGGTCGTCCGGTAGTTATCGCAGTCAGGCGTTCGGTCGGACGGTCACAAACAGGTTCCGTCCGTCACGGCTGATCAGCAGCAGCGTCGGTTTGTCGGCGTTGCTGCGAACCGCCGTCCGCAGCTCCTCGACCGTCTGGACCGGCCGCCGATTGACCTGCTGAATAACGTCGCCCGCCTGAAGGCCCGCGCCGGCGGCGCGGCCGTCGGGATTCACGTCCTGCACGACAACGCCCTTCGCGCCGTTCGGCAGGTTGAATCGGTCGGCAAGCTCCGGGGTGAGGGGCGCCACCGAGATGCCGAGCGCCGATCGATCCTCGGTCGTTGTCGAGTCGCTCTCGCCCTTCTCGGAGGTCTTGCTCGCCACCGCTTCGCTGAGTGTCACCGGCACGTCGCGCGTCGCGCCGTCACGGACGATGGTCACCGTCGTCTTCGATCCGGGCGGGGTGTCGGCCACGCGGTTCCGCAGAGCGTTCAGGTCTTTGACGGTCTGGCCGTTGAACGCCTCGATGACATCACCCTGCTTGAGGCCGGCTCGATCCGCCGCGCTGCCGGGGTCGACCGTGCCGATGATCACGCCGCCGACCTCCTTCAGACCGAGGTTCGCGGCCATGTCCGAGGTCACGGGTTGAATGGTCACGCCCAGCTGCGAACGATGGACCTTCCCGTCCTTCAGGAGCTGGTCGGTGACGTGGCGCGCCATGTTCGCCGGAATGGCAAAGCCGATCCCGATGTTCTCGCCGGTATTCGAGAGAATCTGCGAATTGATCCCGACCAGCTCGCCCTTCGTGTTGACGAGCGCCCCGCCAGAATTGCCATGGTTGATGGGCGCGTCGGTCTGCAGAAAGTCTTCGTAACTGCCGTCGCCAGTGCCTGTAGCCCGGCCCTTCGCGCTGATGATGCCCATCGTCACGGTCTGGCCCACGCCGAGCGGGTTGCCGATCGCCAGGACGACGTCGCCCACGTGGACGGCGTCCGAGTTGCCCAGCGTGAGGGCCGGAAGCGCGTCGGCTTTCACCTTGAGCAGTGCCACGTCGCTCGCCTTATCCGAGCCCACCAGCGTGGCCGACAGCGTGCGGCCGTCCGTGAATTCGACGCTGATGCTGTCGGCTCCGTCGATCACGTGATTGTTCGTCAGGATGTAGCCGTCACGCCTGATGACCACGCCCGAACCAAGGCCGCGCTGCCTGGGCACTGGCCGCATCTGCGGCGGCGTCTGCTGGCGCTGTCCCTGCTCGAATGGATCGCCGAAGAAACGGCGAAACAGTTCGTCGCCATCGCTGAACTGGGTCGGCGATATCTTCGCCTTGCTCTCGACACGAATCGTGACGACCGCGGGTGCGACGACGTTGACGATATCGGCGTAGGAGTCGCGGGATCCAGGGATCGAATGGGTGATGGTCGATGCCGCAGTGGTTTTCGATGAGGCGGCTTGCGCGTGGACCGAAGCGCCGTACCACGCCCCGCCCGCCACCAGTGCGGCAGCTGCCACGAGGGCGAGTCCGGCTCGCTCTGCGCGCCGGGTGAAGCTGGAGACTGAGTTCATGGCCGTGTTCCCTTTCTGAAATGTCGAGTCGTTCCAATCGCGGATCGGTGGCTCCGCTCTATCCATATAGACGCCATCTCCCCTGTCGAGGACGTGACGTGAGCATTACATCTGTGTAAGAAACCGGCAGGAGGCGGGCTGAGGGCCTACAGGCGCGGCGTCTGGCTTCCGCCGCCGCTGAAGCTCTGGCGGACCGCCGTAGCCTTGGCGAAGGCGGTTGGCGGGACTACTGAGGCGGACCTCTGAACAGGCAGGAATACAGAAAACGCGGACCCTCTGCCCGGCTCGCTCTCGACGTCTACCGTGCCGCCGTGTGCTTCGACGACGGCTTTGACGAGGCTGAGCCCGAGGCCGAGCCCCCGCTCGGTACGGCTGGTATCGCCGCGGAACAGCCGGTCCCAGATGCGCGGCAACTCGTCAGGCGGGATGCCGAGGCCGGTATCCCGGACCCGGAGCCGCGCGCGATCACCGCCGGCCAGCACCTCGACGTCCACGCGCCCGCCAGCCGGCGTGTACTTCAGCGCGTTGTCGATCAGGTTGGCGGCGACCTGCTCGAGTCTGGTGGCATCTGCCTCGACCACCACGTCGTCGGGCGTGTGCGCCGTCAGGACAATCCCCTTCGCGTCCGCCACGTACCGGTACAAATCCACAGCCCTGTCGACGACGGCGCCAAGGTGAACGGGCTCGCGGCGCAGGCGCATGGCGCCGCTCTCGGCCTCGGAAATGTCCATGTACGTGTTGAGCATCACCAGCACACGATCCGACTCCTCCACGCAATCGGCCAGCGCTTCGCGATAGCGATCGAGATCGGGCGCCGAGACCAGCGCCATTTCGGCCGTGCCGCGCAGACGCGTCAGCGGGGTCCGCACGTCGTGCGACACGTTGTCGAGCGATCCGCGCATCGCGGCCACGAGCCCTTCGATCTTGTCGAGCATGGCGTTGAACAGCCGCGTCAGTTCGTCGATCGCGTCGCCGTGCCCGTCGCCCGACAGCGGGACACGCTCATCGGTGCGGCCCGTACTGATGATCCGGGACACCGCGCGCGTGAGCCGCCGGATCGGCCGGATCGCGGAACGCGTCATGATGAAACCGCCGGTGAGCGCCAAGACGACCACCGTCCGCGTGACGAGGCCGAGCGCCGCGCGAAACCGGGCGAGCAGAACCTCGCGCGCGTCGGTGCTCTTCCCCACCTGCACCAACGTCCCGTCCGCGAGGCCGAGCGAGGCCGTCTCCAACCGCTGGAGATCCCAGCCTTCGGGTTGGCTCAAGACGATCGCCTCTGCCCCCCGGTCGACGACGCGGACGAACAAACGCTCGGGTGCCGTGCGCTGTTCAGCCTGCACGGTGTCGGTGAGCGCTTGAAGCCCTCCCCGCTGATACACCGCCGCATATTCTCCCAGCTTGGAGCCGAGGATTTCGCGATCGCGCTGCGCCAGCGACGCGGCGGTCAGCCAGTAGGTCATGAACACGATGACCACCGATCCGCCGACAAACAGCGTCGCGTACCAGAGGGCCAGACGCAGGCCGAACGCCGGCAGATGGGGGCGACTCGCCACGATCGTCTCGGTCGTCACGGCTCGGCCCTGAGCACGTATCCCACGCCGCGCACGGTATGCAGCAGCCTCTTCCCGAACGGACGGTCAATCTTCTCCCGCAAACGGCTCACCAACACGTCGACAATGTTGGTTTGGGGATCGAAATTGTATTCCCAGACGTGCGACAGAATCATCGTCTTCGATACGACGCGCCCCGCGTTTCGCATCAAATAGTCGAGCAGGGAGAATTCACGCGGATGGAGGTCGATCGGCGTTCCTCCACGCGCGGCGCGCCGCGACAGGAGATCGAGCACCAGGTCATCGACGGTCAACGTCGTCGGATCCGGCGCGCGGGTGGCACGCCGGACCAGGGCCTGCACCCGCGCCAGCAGTTCGGCAAACGCGAACGGTTTGGTCAGATAGTCGTCGCCCCCCGCCTGCAGCCCCTTCACGCGGTCGTCGACCGAGCGGCGGGCGCTCAGGATGAGGACCGGCGTGTCGATGGCGTGCCGGCGCATCTGGTCGATCACCGACAGGCCGTGGCGTTTGGGGAGCATCAGGTCGACGACCGCGACGTCGTAGGTCCGCTGCCGCATGCGATCGAGCGCGGCCTCGCCATCGGCGGCCACGTCCACCGCGAAGCCGGCCTCGCGCAGACCCCGAGCCACGAAGTCGGCGATCGTCGCATCGTCTTCGACGATCAAGGCGCGCATGGGTAACCCTGCTCACTGAGGATCGCACGGACCGACCGGACATGGGTCAGACCGGGGGCATCCGAGCGTCCTGATTTCGCCACAGCGAGGGCGATTGTACCGCGAAACGCGTTGCGGGCCACCCGGCGTTCGAGGATAGACTGGAGACATCGTGATCGACCGGCGTCCCATCGGCGAACTCCTCGCGGCCGACGTCCCTGTGCTCATGGAAGGCGCGGTGGTCGAGCGCGTCAGACGCGGCGCGCCGGCGCTGTTTGACCCTCTCCTCGCGAACGCGCCCTTGATTTATGGCGAGGCCGGCCGCGCCCTGCTGCGAGAGATCTACACGGACTACATCGACATCGGGCGGGCGCATGATTTTCCCCTCCTCAGCCTTGCGCCCACATGGCGCGCCAACCCAGATCGACTGGCCGCGTCCGCCTTCGCGGGACGCGATCTCAACGGGGACGCCGTACGGTTCCTCCAGGAGATCCGGGGTGCCGCTGGCGATTACGGGGCACAGGTGTACATCGGCGGACTCATGGGCTGCCGCGGCGATGCCTACAAGCCTCAGGAGGCCCTCAGCAGGGAATCGGCCCGGGCGTTTCACGCGGTCCAGGCCGCGGCACTCTCTGGCGCGGGGGCCGACTACCTCATGGCCTCGACCATGCCCGAGATCCACGAGGCACTCGGCATCGCGGACGCCCTTGCATCCACCGGTTGCCCATACCTGGTGAGCTTCATCGTGCGTCCCTCCGGCTGCCTGCTGGACGAAACGCCGCTTGATGACGCCTTGGCGAGCATCGACGACCAGGTGGCTCCGCGTCCCCTTGGCTACCTGGTGAATTGCGTCCACAGTTCGGTCCTGGAGTCAGCCCTCGGTGCGCCGGCCGGCCGGCGAGCGCTGGACTCGGGCCGGCTCCTGGGCCTTCAGGCCAACACGTCCTCCAGGAGCCCCGAGGAACTGGAGGGTTCTCAGGAACTGGCGGGAGAGGCCCCGGAGGCGTTCGCGTCGGGGATGTGCTCGCTGCGAAAGCAGTTCGGTCTGCGCGTACTGGGCGGATGCTGCGGCACGGATGGCGGCCACATCGCCGCGCTGGCCCGAGGCCTGATGGTGGCGTGAGTCGCTCCTACGCGGCCGCTTTCGGCACGCGCCAGCGGATCATCGCGACCTTGAGAACGTCGTTCACAACCAGGCACGAGACCATCGCATAAGCGAATATCGTGAGCACCAGCCACCCCGGCAGTGGCATCAGTCCCGGCAGACCCACGAACGTCAGGACAGTGCCCACCACCGCGTCGGCGACGAGCGCCGCCAGGAACGTCTTGCTCGGCAGCGTCGCCCAGAACCAGCGGCGCTCCCGCGCCGACACGATCGAGAACACCGCAAAGTAGAGCAGCGTCAGAAAGCTGAAGGTGTAGAGGGCATTGTCGTTGGTCGCCAGACCGAAGCGCGACCACCCCACCCACAGGAGGACGAGGGTCTCCGCGACCATTACGACGCCCAGCACCACGGACACCATGACGAAGCCCCCGATGTTCCACGTCTCCGGTTCCCGGGAGGGTCGAACGTGGTCGGTAGCCAGGGCGATCTTCGCAAAGTCCGTCATGAAGACCAGCAGCAACATCGCAAACGCGGAGACCACGAACTTGCCGGTCAGCACAAATGCGATAGCCACGAAGGCGGCCTTCAGGATCGTCCGGCTGATCTTGTTGATGATCCACGTCAGAATGCGCTGATAGATGGTCCTCCCCTGCTCGACCAGTGCCACGATATTCGTGAGACCCGCCTCGGTCAGCACGACGCTTGCGGCCCCTTTGGCTACGTCGGTCGCGCTGCTGACGGCGATGCCCACTTCGGCCTGACGCAGCGCGGGAGCATCGTTGACGCCGTCGCCCGTCATCCCGGTCACGTGCCCTGCGGCCTGCAGGCGCTGGACGACGATGTACTTGTCCTCCGGATAGACTTCGGCGAACCCGTCGGCGCCCGCCAGCACGTCACCCGCCCCGCTTCCGGCCTGCGGGGGCGCGGCCTTCAAGTCCGCCACCCGCCGGATCGTGGGCAACCCGACGCCGCTTGCGATTTCGCTCGCGACCGCCAGGGCGTCGCCCGTGAGCATCTTGACCGACACGCCCAAGTCCCGGAGTTCGGCAATCAGCTGTCTGGCCTCCGGCCGGGGCGGATCATAAAGCGTCATCAAGCCGAGCAATACCGGTTTGGACGAAGGCGCCTGGTCAGGGCCTCGCGCGACCGCCAGTGTCCGATATCCCTTCAGGGCCGATTCGCTGACCCGCGCCTCCAACGCCTCGATCTCCGGGGGCGTCAGACCGCACGCCTCGGCGACGGTTCGAACGGCGCCCTTCATCACGCGAAGCCGCTGTCCGTTCTGTTCGACGACGGCTTCGGTCCGCCGGTTCTTCGCATCAAACGGCGCGAAGGAGACGGGCGTCGCGCCTGGCCTGCCGTCGAAGACGTGCTTCTCCTGTGCCGCGGCGAGGAACGCCAGATCAATCGGATCGTGGTTGGCTTCTTGAGACGCAAGTGCGCCGGCGAACAACACATCGGCGTCTGTCGCGTGCGCCAGCGGGATCACGCCGGTGACGGCCAGTTGATTCATGGTAATCGTGCCCGTCTTATCCACGCACAGCACGTCCATCGTCGCGGCATCCTCCGCCGCGCTGAGGCGGGTGACCAGCACGCCGCGCTTCGCCAGTTCCTTCGCCCCGACGGCCATGCTGACCGTGAACATGACGGGAAGAGCGACCGGTACCGCGCTCATCAAGAGCACGAGCATGAGCGGAACCATCTCCAGGAGCGGTACACCGCGGATGATCGACAGGACAATCACGACGCCCAACAGCGCGCCGACGATCACGAAGAGCCAGCGGACGACTTTGGCCACCACCGCCTCGATGTGGAGTTTCGGTCGCGCTTGCTGCACCAGTTCGGTGGTGCGTCCAAAGAAGGTCTTCGCCCCGGTCAGCATCACGACGGCGTTGCCTTCGCCCCGGTGGACGACGGATCCTGACGAGACGACGTCGCCGGGCGCCTTGTCGGCGTCCTTTGACTCGCCGGTGAGCGCCGACTGATCGACGCTCAACGATCCAGTGAGGAGTTTCACGTCCGCTGGAATGATGTCGCCTGCGCGCACGCGGACGATGTCGCCCGGGACCAGATCCCGGGCGGGAATGACCTGCCAGCTCGCCTCGCGGCGTACCCGCGCACTGACCTGCAGCCGGCGCCGCAGCGTCTCGACCACGCCTGCTGCCCGATGCTCCTGCATAAAACTCAGCACCGCGTTGACGACCAGCAGCGCGCCCACCACCACGAGATCGGAGAGTTTCCCGAGCACCGCCGACAGCACCATGATCAGCTCGAGCATCCACGCCGACACGCCCCAGAACTTCCGCAGGAACATGAGGACGGGGTGCTGTGGCTGTTCGGCCACTTCGTTGTAGCCCTGCGCCTTCCGGCGGACGTCCACCTCGGCGGACGTGAGCCCAACGTCGGGATTCACGTGAAGCATCGCGAGCGTGTCGGGAACCGACGCGGATGCGATGTCGGGAGCCTTGGCCGATGCGGGCACGACGCGAGGCGACTCTATTCCAGGGGTTTCTGTAGCCGGGTGCATCGGATCTCCTCCGTGGCACTGCCGAGGCGCTCGTCAATGGCCGATGGCGGCCTCCGGGCCCAGCCGCTCTTCCGCAGCCAGGAACCAGCATCCGTCATGCGCCAGCCAATTCCTGGCGAACGCCTTCAGCGCCTGCAGCAGTTCCTCGCGCGACATGGTCACATGGCAGGTCATGGGCTCAGACTCGAGCATGGCCATCGATCCCATGCCCGTGAGGGCCGACGGTCATCGCCGCAAGCCGAATGCCGGGCAACTGTCGAAAGGACGAACCTTGCTCGATGGCCCGAATGGCGCCCATCTCGTCGGTGACGATTGAGCCGGCCACCGCGGTGGCGCCGTGATCGAGCAGCACGTGCGAAAGTGGAGCCGTCGGACCGAGCACCACCACGAACGCACCCGGTTTGCAGAGCGACAACAGATGATCGAGTGTATGGTTGATGAGCGATGACGCGGTCACCGCGACCACCTCCGCGCGGGGAATCAGCGTATCGGCGGCGCTGGCAGGGTATTCGCCGTCTGCGGGTCGACGCTCGATCACCAGCAGTTCGCCAACCAGGTTGCGCAGTCGCGGCACGAAGGGAAATGAACCGACCACGGCCACGCACTTTCCGGCCCCTCGTCTGGCGATCAGGTCAAAGGCATTGATCAGGGTGATGGCGGTTTCATCGACCACGATGAGAGAGTTGATCGCGGCTACGCCGATACTGGCCTCGGTCGGGTCATCCGAGCGGGCGTACTCGGCCAACTCGCGCGCGCTCTTCAAGTGGAGCCGTCCCGCATCCCTCACCGTTCGCTGGTGAGGTCGGTCGTCGATGACCGTGGCGGCCAAGCCACAGCGGTCACTGCAGACGGCGGTCAGGTGAGCGCCGACCAGCACGTGCCGCACCGCGCAGTCCCCCGTCAAGCTGGCAAGCAGGTCGTCAAGGATCCCCATAGTGTTGCGTCGTCCGTGAGACGATGACCGGCATCCCGCCGTGGGCGGGCCGCCGGAATCGTACTACAGCGGGCCTCGGCTCGGGTCCTGGGAATGGACATCTGCACGATCTGCGCGTGAACACGGAAACCCATCGCCGTTGAAAGGGTAAGATCCAGGGGATGCCACCTTCCGAACCAGCCATCGTTGTGCTCACGGGAGCCTCCGGATCTGGCAAGACAACCGTGTGTCTGGCCGTGGCAGCGCGCGCCCGCTGTCAGCCCGTCGAGGGCATCGTCACCGTGCCGCGATTGGAGAACGGGGCGCCTGTCGGCTTGGACGTGATGTGTCTGGCCACAGGCGTACGCCGGCCGTTGGCAGAGGTGACGGGTGAGACCGACGGGCCTGTTGTCGGAAAGTGGCGCTTTCACCCAGCTGGTCTGGAGTTTGGCAATCGGTGCTGCGCGGTTGCCCGATCCGATGGTCTGCTGGTGATCGATGAGTTCGGGCCCCTGGAGCTCCTCCGTTCCGCTGGATGGATCGAGGCCATCGGTCCCCTCCGTGATCGACCCGGTCCATCGCTGGTCGTGGTCAGGCCGTGGCTGATGGAGGCGTTTCGCGGGCGTGTCGCCGGACGCCCACTCCGGACCGTCGAGGTCACCACGGACCTGCGAAACGACCTTCCTGGCCGCGTCATCACGATGCTCGAAGAATTGGGATGATCGATATCCGGCGGCTCTCGGTCGGGTTCGGCCAGCAACCGGTGTTGAACGACATCGACCTGCACATCGGGGCGGGCGAACGAGTGCTATTGGCGGGGGCGTCCGGCAGTGGCAAGAGCACGCTGCTGCGTTGCATTGCAGGCATCGTGCCCCACGCAGTGGCGGCAGACATCACCGGCCGTATCACCGTGGCCGGTCGAGACACCGCCTCGACACCTCTTGGCGAACTGGCCCAGACAGTCGGGCTCGTGTTCCAAAACCCAGCTGTCCAACTCTTCAACCTGACTGTGGGAGAGGAGGTGGCGTTCGGCCCACTGAATCTCGGACTCACGAGTCGAGAGGTGCGCGCACGAAGTGAGTGGGCGCTGTCAGTGTCAGGGCTCACGGGCCGAGAAGCAGCGGACGTAAGAACGCTGTCAGGGGGTGAGCAACAGCGGCTTGCCATTGCGGCCGTTCTGGCGATGCGCCCTGCCGTTCTGGCGCTCGATGAACCTCTGGCCAGCCTGGACGTCGAGAGCAGCCGGCGTCTGATTGGCGCGTTGGACGACCTGTCCCGCTCAACCGGCACGACTGTGGTTGTGGCCGAACATCGACTCCGAGAAGGTGCCGAACTGGCGTCCCGCACCGTCTTGCTGGACGATGGCCGGGCGGTAGCCGACGGGCGGACCGCGACCCTTATGGATCAGCGGGCGCTGTTGCGCGACCTCGGTTTGCGCCGGCCGACGTCGGCGTCCCAATCTTCGTGGGAACAGCTGATCGGTCCAATGGCGACACCCGGTGGAGTTCCGATTGTTGAGTTGCGAGGTGTGGAGGCGTGGCATGGCCGGCAGTGTGTGCTTGGGGGGCTCGACCTCGTCATTCACGAGGGTGAGTTCGTCGCGCTTGTCGGCGACAATGGCAGCGGCAAGTCCACCGTGGCGAAGGTGTTGGCCGGCATACTCCGTCCGAAGACCGGCGTCGTGCGTTGGACGCACGGGAAGCCGGTGCCGGGACGAGACGTCGGCATTCTGCTCCAGGATTCCCGCTGGCAGTTGTTCTGCGACACGGTGGCGAGCGAGGTCGCGCTTGGCCCGTCGAACTTCGGCCTCGATTCTTCACCCCTGGTGTCACGCCTGCTGAACGCCGCCGATCTGGAGCAGGCGGCCGACCGTCCCCTGCACACGCTATCGGCAGGTCAGCAGCAGCGGGCCGCGCTCTGTGCCGTGCTGGCCCTCGAGCCCATGTTGCTGATCCTTGACGAGCCCACGATTGGCCAGGATTGGCGTCACTTGGAACGCCTGATGACGGTGGTGTCCGATATGAATCGGCGCGGCTGTGCCGTGCTGCTCATCAGTCACGACTTCAAGTTGATCCACCGACACGCGAGTCGCATCGTCATGCTGCGCGATGGACGTATTGCCGCCGACGGCGTGCCGGCCACCGGCCAGGCTGATGAGGCCCAGGATATTCATGCGATATAACGTGCGCGAGTTGGTCTACGTCGGCGTGTTCGGCGGTCTCTGGGGCGCCGTTGAGATCAGCGCCGGTTCGGCGCTGCACGCGCTTGGCATGCCGTTCGCGGGGTTGCTGCTCGCCGCCTCGGGACTGACCATCGTCCTGGTCGGGCGGTTGTACGTACCGCGCCCGGGATCGGTACTGTTCATGGCCGTGGCCACGGCGTTTCTGAAGATGTTCAGTGTCGGCGGCGTGGTGGTCACGCCGATCGTCGGCATCCTGATGGAAGGAGTCCTGGCCGAAGGAGGTCTGCTGCTGTTTCGTTTATCGCGTACGGGATTCGCGGTGAGTGGTGCCATGGCGACGCTGTGGCCACTGGTGCAGCCGTTTGTCACACAGGGACTGCTCGGAGGAGCCGGGGTGTGGCGAGTCTACGACGGGGTGCTCCGCCTCAGTGGCAAGCTGTTTGGGTTGACCCCGGCCTCTGGCCTCGCCATCGTCGGATTGCTGGTCGCGATGCACGCCGCAGCGGGCGTCCTGGCAGGAATGATGGCGTGGCACGTCGGGACCGCACTGCGAGCGAGAGGACACGAATGGACCAGCGGAAGCCGTCGCCAATGACGGGGACCGCACGGGCTATGGCGACGCCCGCGCCAGCCGTGCGTTTGGGGCTGCTCATGTGGTCGGTGGTGCTGGGAGTCGTCTCGTCTGGCTGGAAGCTTGGAGTGGTGCTCGCTGGAACACTTGCCTTGGCCGCCATGGTTCGGCCAAGTGGTCTGCGTGTGCTGCGCCGGCCCGCACTGTGGTTCAGCCTTGTTGCCTTGCTGGTCCTGCCTCTCTTCCTGATCGAGCCGCGCGATCTCCCTCTCGCCGGTGGGCTCACGGCGTCGAGCGCGGGCGTGACGCTCGGCCTGTCCATGGTGGTGCGGGCGATCGTGATCACCGTGGCCGCAGCGGGTTTTTCCACCACCGTCTCGATTCGCGAATTGGCCGATCTGCTTGAGGCCGCGGGACTGAGGGGGCTGGGCTTCGCTCTGGGCGTGGCCGTCCACAGTGTGCAGCACTCCCACCATGTCTGGATGACGACAGCCAAGGCATTCCGGCTCAGAGGCGGTTTCCGCACGACCTGGTGGCGTGATGGCCGGTTGTTGCTGGTCACAGTGGTCAGCACGATGTTGCGCCGAGCGGATGAGACGGTGGCGGCAGCCCAGGCCCGGGCCTTTTCCCCCGACCGCATCCGTCCCGCCGCGCCGCGTCTATCGGCGCCGGATTGGTGGTGGATCGCGTTGCTGACAGCGGTCGCGGCAGCATTGCTCGTGGTGTAGCGGCGGAGATCAATGTCAGCAGATTCCGACAGACAAGTTGGGATTGCGGTCACCCGAGTGGCGAAGTCGATTCGGTCTGTTGTTGAAACAGGTCGGGTGACCGCGGGTCGGACCGTGCCTCATTCGCTGAGCGTGAACTCCCACGTGCAGGCGCCGGCCTGATTGGGATCCGGCGGACAGTGGATGCAGCGCGTCGCAATTCGCGGGTCGATCGCGCTGGCAAACGTGCTGAATTCCACGTCTCCAACGGGCCGGCATGGAAAGGCAGACAGGCCTTTCCGGCGACGCGTGTCCTGCACGCGACACCCGTCCATCACGAAGCGCAGCGTGCGGCCATCGTCGGACCACTCCACGTGCTGCTCGTTGAGCACGGCGTACATGCGCAACGACAACGCGCGCTCCAACGCCTGAAGACCCCCGCCGTGCGGGATGCCGAAGACCTCGATGAGGCGCTTCGCCTCGGCGGCGGCGAACCGTCTCCAGGCGACTGCGTCCAGATCGATCGCGGCTTCCATACCCAGGCGTTCTTCGGCGGCGAGAAACCAGCACCCGTCATGCGCCAGCCAGTTCTTGGCGAACGCATTCAGCGCCAGCAGCAGGTCCTCGCGCGACATGGTCTCATATGGCGACATCGGTGTTCCCCTGTTCAATGGGTGGTTTTCGGGCGACGGTTCAGTTGATGCGAGTGTGACACACGGAGGCCATCCCTTACGACTGGAAGGGGTTCCACCCTATCAGATAGAGACAGCTCGCGGCCCAATTCCCGAGCGCGGTCGCGACGCCGAAGATCAGCATCCCTACACTCATCAGCGCCCAGCCCGACAGGATGTTCCCCACGACGCATCCCGTGGCGAACGCCGCTCCGATGCCGACGAGTACCCCACCGAAGAATGCGATGACCGTCTGCTCTGGTGGACGCGGCAGCAGCGTTACGGCCCCGCTCATCCTCGCGGACGCCCAGGAGCCGAGGGGAAGTGACAAGACGACGGAAACCAGCCACCAGTTGATGACCTTCGACGGCGGGGCTGGCGGACGCGGCGGTTGGGGCGCTGGAGCAGGCGAAGCGACAGGTGTCGCCGCCGGCGTTGCCGGCGCCCGCCACACATGCTTGAGGTTGGTTTCCGTGAGCACCTGGTAGGTTTGCAGCACGCCGTGTGTGACGCCCAGCGGATAGTTGCGGCCGGTCGCCGCTGAAGAGAGGTACGCGGGCACCGCCAGGATTCCGATCGCCAGTCCCGCCTGCCAGGGCTTCCAAGAGCGCGTGAGCAACGTCTTCGGGACCGCGTCTGGTTGCACGCGGTTTGGCTGGCGACGACGCTGGCGTAGCCACATCACGGCGGCGCCCGTGGCTCCGGCAATGATCAGAGCGAGCAGCCAGTACGGCAGGCCCGTGAGGCTCGCGAGCGTCACCGGCCTCCCACCGGCTGCCGTCACGACGTTGGCCAGCATGGCCACGTGCACGCCATGGAGCGGACCGGTCT
Source organism: Acidobacteriota bacterium (assembly GCA_026393755.1). NCBI lineage: Bacteria > Pseudomonadati > Acidobacteriota > Acidobacteriota bacterium. The sequence goes on along the minus strand of JAPKZO010000006.1, from coordinate 223,097 downwards.
CCACCATGCCGATACCCAGAGCAATGCCGCCGAGCGCCGCCATCGAGTTCAGATTCCCCTCGGCCGCTTTAAAGAGACAACCGCTGATGCAGCCTCCGGCCAGCACCGTCCCAACGCCGAAGAGCACGCCCCCGACGAGGGCGCTGACCCAGATCATCGGCTTGGGCGCGAGTTGGACCCACCCCGCCGCCTCGATTGCGGCGAAGCCGATCATCGACACCACGATGGCGATCCAGATCCCAACGACCTTCGTGCGATCCCGAAAGACGACCACTTCGCTCAAGGCCGCCGCACCACAGAGGGATCCCTTCTGGAGAAAGAACCCAAACAGGAAGCCCACCGGAATCGCCGTCAACACCCAGATGCGCGTGACAGCGGCAGCGATGGTCAGCAGGATCAAGCCGAGTGTGGCGATAACAGCGTACCCGCGCCAATGGATGGGAGATTGCGAGGATGTCATCGAAGTCTCCTACAGTCGTTTCGGGCCTTTCGGGTCGTGGACATCAGTGCCCCTGGCCCTGCCACGTGACCCGCAACCGGAAAGGCAGTTCACTGCCCTATCACCGAGAGCGGCGGAAGGAAGGGGCTCTTCAGCAACAAGACCTGCGTCTGGATCCGCCACGTCGGGACCGGGATCAAAGCCGGGGCACCGCCACCAAGGGTCCTGTCGATCACGATGCGAACGGGAGTGTGCGGCACATCCACCGCGGTCGCCCCGGTCACAACCCACCGCCCTGAGGCAGCCAGCGCTTGGCGGGTCTCCTCGATGTGTTCGTACCTGCCACTCACCGTGACGCCTTTCACGACGTGAACGGACAACTGCGCCACGACACCGCGCGCGGCGAGTCTCGGACCATCGTCGGGATCGAGCCACACGCGCAACAATTCCACCTGAGTCTCGATCCGCGACCACCGAGCCGTGACGAAGCCATTGACGCGGAGATCCCGTCCGGTGAACCCCGCCAGGAGCGACTTGGTCAACGTCGGCTGTTGTGCGGAGAGATCGAGATGCTCGCCGTGCCGCACAGCGACTGCAAACCCAGCCTGCCACGCGATTCCCAACGGACGAATCCCTTGCGGCGCGGCGCGTACGCGGAGCACGCCCAGTGGGCCGGTGCCATTGCCCGGCATATTGGCGCCACCGCCGCGGAAGAGTCCGCCGAACACGTCGAGCCCATGGCTTCCCCCACCCAGCCTCGACGCCGTAGTCACGGGAAAAGCTCCTGCCGAGCGCCCCATTCGGAACAAGGCGGTTGGTTGCGGCCGACCGATCTACGAATGGGAGGAAGGCATCCGGCTGGAACCGCTCCAGCCCAAATGGCGGCACGAACTGACCGATCTTCACCTGGAGCGTCCCGGCAGGCACGACCAGGTAGGCGTCCTGAAGGTAGACGCGGTCGTCGGTGGTCGAGTGCAGGCCGGTCTTAAAGATCGCCTGCACATATCACCGCCAGTGCGACCACGACGACCAGCCGCACAGAAGTCAGCACGCACTTCCGCCCATCAGCGTCCATACTCCGAACAGCCCTGGCACACGGGTTTGCCGTCGCCGGTGCGGAGGTACCGTTCGAACACGATCTCTCCACAGACCGAACACGTCTGTCGATTGAACGATCCACGTGGCGGAGCGTACGCGAAATCAGGGCAATCGGCCACGGCGAACACGTCGTCGTCTGGTTGCGACAGCGTCCACGCGATGGCGGCGTCGGTGACGTCCTGCGGAATCTGCGAGGGCTCGATGCCGCGCTTGCGGTGTGCGAAAAACTCCGCGGCGCCAAACGCATCGAGGAACGACGTCTTGAGCACGTACCGGACCGGTGTGAGCTTTGGATACCAGAAGGTAGCCGCCAATTTGCCCCAGTAGACCTTTTCGATCAGGGCCTTGCCAAAGGTCGCGCCGGTCGCGACCTGGATCCCGTCCATCAGGCAGGTCTGAGGATGGCCCTCGCCAAGTTCGCAGATGACGTGCAGCGCATGGTCTTGCTCGCGGGCAAAACTGAGGTGCTCGAGTGCGAGCAGGCCCATGAGTTAGCCCAGCGGCATGAACGGGCAGCGGTGGCCATGGAACGTGAAGGCACAATCGGGCGGCGCGTAGCGGACGACATCAGTCATGGTCGTTCTCCTTGTGTCGGCCCCCGTGGCGGGGGCACCCAAGGTGTGTCGTTGTTCATGTCCTGAGTCCTTTCATGGCCTGTTCGTTGACCGGTGTCCTCGTGAGTGGCTATGTGGCCACATTGGCACCCTCGGCTCAAAAAACACACCCACCGCTCACGCGCGCTCCTTCATCACCTGGGTCGCACACGAAACAAAATTGACCACGCACGGCGTCAGCAGCGTGTAGAACACCGAGTTGCCTTCCCGGCGATCGGCGACGATGCCGTGCGCCCGCAGTACCGCCAGATGCTTGGAGACCGTCGTGCGATCCGAGCCGACGAGATTGATCAGTTCGCCCGCCGAGCACTCTCCCCTGGCGAGCCGGGCCACGATCTTGAGGCGAGACTCATTTGCCAGGGCCTTCAGCACCTGCGCCTGCCGCTTGAAGATGTCCCCGGCGTGTCTGGTCACGTTGACCTCCTGACCCTCGCGTGCCATCATGTGGCGATATGGCCACATTGTCAAGCGTTAGATTGGCGGGGGCGTCGCCAGCCGCCGCTGCGATGCTAGTCGAGAGGTGCCATCATGACCGCCGATCATGATCACGTCCCGGCGACCTACGATCGCGCGTTTGCCCTGGGAGTCGGGCTCAACATCATCTTTGTGGTCACCGAGGCTGTGTTTGGCGTTATCGCCGGCTCAACGGCTCTACTGGCGGACGCCGCACATAACTTCAGCGATGTTCTGGGCCTTCTGTTGGCGTGGGGCGCGAGTTGTCTGTCGCGGAGGCCGCGCTCGGCCCGCCGCACGTACGGGTGGCGCAGTTCCTCTATCCTGGCCGCGCTGGTTAACGCGGTCGTTCTGTTAGTCGTCACTGGCGGCATCGCGTGGCAGGCCATTCAGCGTTTCGGGACGCCGGAATCGGTTGGTGGCGGCATCGTCGCGTGGGTGGCCCTCGTTGGGGTGGGTGTCAATACGGCGACGGCGTTGCTCTTCATGAGAGGACGCAAGAACGACCTCAATATCCGCGGGGCATTCCTGCACATGGCTGCGGACGCGGCCGTGTCAGCCGGCGTGGCTGTGGCAGGCATGGCGATCCTCGTGACCGGTTGGCCGTGGATTGACCCGGTGGTCACGCTGCTCATCGCCGCCGTGATTCTTGGAAGCACGTGGGGGCTGTTGCGGGAATCGGTCAATCTGGCCCTGCACGCGGTGCCCGAGGGGATTGACCCGCAGGCCGTTGAAGCCTATTTGATGGGTTTGCCTGGCGTGACGGCCGTACATGATGTGCATATCTGGGCCATGAGTACCACCGAAACGGCGCTGACGGCACACTTGGTCAAGCACGATACCCGAGACGACGACGCGATCATCGCCGACGCGACCAGGACGCTCCACGAGCGATTCGGAATCGAGCACACGACGTTGCAGTGGGAGCGCGGCCCAGACGCGTGCTGTCCCCGTCTGCCGGGCTAGAACGACCGGGACCCACGTTCTACGACCGAACGCCGTTCGGTGCATTCCGACTGAACGCCACTGTCAGTCGTCGTCTCAGTTGGTCGCGGGTTCGCCGGAACGCGTCGGCCCTGTCGGCTTCGGAACCGTCCACACCGGCAGGGTCCGGCAGGGCCCAGTGCAGGCGCCGCGCGCGACCCAGAAACATCGGGCACTCTTCTTCACCGCAGAGTGTGATGACCGTGTCGACCTCGGCAGCCGGTATCTCGGAGACATCCTTAGACCGGTGATGCGAGATGTCGATGCCAATCTCGGCAAGCACGGCGACGGCCTCAGGGCGTACGCGCGTGGGCGTTGAACCGGCCGACCAGACCGTGACGTCCGGCGGGGCAAGGGACCGGGCGATGCCTTCGGCCATCTGGCTGCGTGCGGAGTTGGCCACGCAGAGAAACAGCACGCCACGCGGGGAGAGTGCCCGCAAGACCGCAGCCTCGACCAGCCACTCAGGAGGGATCCCGGAGTCTCCCTCGTACGTCCGGCAGCACAGACTGCCCGCGGCCGTCGTCTTCCCCTCGATATCCACGCCGTTCACGCGAATGGACGGTGACCCCAGAAACGCTGTCTCAGCGGCCCGTTCGGGCGTCTCGACGTTCACACGGTCGACGGTAATGCCGGGGCCGAGCCGGCCGGCGACTCGATGCGCAAGCGTGATCGCGGCCTCCGCGTGAGGGCAGCCGCCAGACGTCAGAATCTCGACGCGCACGCTCGCGCGAATGCCACAGGCGCTCATCGCACACCGGCGGCGGTGAGGTCGACGTCAGACCGACCGACCGTGAAATACCGCCGCTGGAAATAGAGCGCCACATTGACGAGAGCGATCAGGGCCGGCACCTCGACCAGCGGGCCGATGACGGCGGCAAACGCCGCCCCGTGATTGATGCCGAACGTCCCGACGGCCACGGCAATCGCGAGTTCAAAGTTGTTCGACGCGGCGGTGAACGACAACGTCGCCGACTGGCTGTAATTCGCGCCGACGGCCCTGCTCATGAAGAACGACAGGACGAACATCACCACGAAGTAGATCAGGAGCGGAATGGCGATGCGGATGACATCGAAGGGCAACTGGATGATCGTTTCGCCCTTGAGGGAGAACATCACGATGATCGTGAACAGCAGCGCGACGAGCGTGATCGGGCTGATCTTCGGGATGAATCGCTGGTGGTACCACGTTTTGCCGTTAAGCCTGATCAGCGTGAAGCGCGTCAGCACTCCGGCGATGAACGGAATGCCCAGGTAGATGAAGACGCTCCGGGCAATCTCGCCAATGGTGATGTTGACCGCCACGCCCTGAAGGCCGAACCAGGCCGGAGCCACGGTGATGAACACCCAGGCGTACACGGAGAAGAAGAGCACCTGGAACACCGAGTTGAACGCCACGAGTCCGGCACAGTACTCGGTGTCGCCCTTCGCCAGTTCGTTCCAGACGATCACCATGGCGATGCAGCGCGCCAATCCGATCAGGATCAACCCGACCATGTACTCCGGCTTGTCGCGCAGGAAGATCACCGCCAGCGCGAACATCAGGATGGGGCCCACCACCCAGTTCTGTACGAGCGACAGCGCCAGGACTTTCCCGTTACGGAACACCTGCCCCATCTCCTCGTAGCGGACCTTTGCGAGCGGCGGGTACATCATCAGGATGAGGCCGATGGCCAGCGGAATCGAGGTGGTGCCGACGCTGAATTTGTTGAGAAACGGGACCACGCCCGGCACGAGGTACCCGCCACCCACGCCGACCGCCATCGCCAGGAAAATCCAGAGCGTGAGATAGCGATCAAGAAACGACAGTTTCCCACTGACGCCTGCGTGTGCCTGTCTCATGCGCACCTCCGAGCGGGTGCGACGTGGCGACGGGACTGCTTCGGTGCGGGCGCTGGTACGGCTCCCACCGCCTTCCGATCGAATCCCGTGCTGCAGAGTACCTCGAGGGGAATCTTGCGCAGCGCGCGCACGGCCCGCACGTCCTTCCCCACCTGTTCGTCTGCTTCGGCAAGCCGTAACGCCTGACGAGCCAGGTCGGAGAGGGGGCCCTCGGCGACCACGTGATACCGGACCCACTTGCCGATCTTGCGCTCGGTCACAAACCCGGCGCGGCGGAGATCGCTGAGGTGTGACGAGACGGTGGAGGCGGCAAGCCCAAGCGCCGCTGTCACCTGGCAGACGCAGAGGTCGCCGCCGCGCAACATGGCGAGGATGCGCAGGCGGCCCGGGTGCGCCAGCGCCTTCACCGCGTCAATGACGTCTGGGAGCGTGGCATGCGTGGTGTGAGTCATGGTGATGGTCCGTTCCGACGGCTCGCAGGCCGTACACCGCCGTAATGAACCCGCCCCGCTACCGGAGCCAGGCTCTGACTTCGTCGGGTTTCGGAATCCGGCCGGACAGCTTGATGACGCCGTCAATGCTGACCGCCGGGGTGGCCAGCACACCCGCCGCCGCCATCGCCTGATAGTCGGTGACTTTCTGCAGATCCGCGTCGTGCTGCAATTCCGCCAGCACGTTGCGAACGACGCGCTCGGTCTCGTGACACCGCGCGCATCCCGGACCGTACACGGTAATGACCATGATCGTCTTTCCTTCAGAAAATGGCATTGAACACGTAACCCACGATGAGGATTCCTGTCCCCACCACGCCGATGAACACGGCAATCAATTGGGGCCGCAGCACCTTCCGCAAGATGATCGTCTCCGGCAGAGACAGTCCGATGACGGCCATCATGAACGCCAGCACGGTGCCGAGCGCCGCGCCCTTCGCCAGCAGCGCCTGCACGATCGGAATGATGCCTGCGGCATTGGAGTACATCGGGATGCCGATCAGAACTGCCAGAGGAACAGCCCACCACGCGCCCCTGCCCATGAGGCTCGCCATGAAGTTCTCAGGGACGTAGCCGTGAATGCCGGCGCCCACGGCGACGCCCGCCAGCACGTAGGGCCACACCCTGCCGACAATGTCGCCCACGGCATCGGCCCCGGCGTGCACGCGGTCCGCCCACGATGACGGCGCGTCGGACTCGTCGGCCGCCGCCGACGGGATGCCGAACACCCATGGCTCAACGAACCGCTCAAGGTTGAGCTTCCCAATCGTCCACCCTGAGAAGATGGCGATGAGCAAGCCCATGCTCATGTAGAGCGCGGCCACCCTCCAGCCCAGCAAACCGAACAAGAGCACGAGCGCCACTTCGTTGACCATGGGCGCCGAGACCAGAAACGAGAAGGTCACGCCCAGTGGGACACCCGTCGTGACAAAGCCAATGAAGAGCGGCACCGCGGAGCAGGAGCAGAACGGTGTGACGGTGCCCAGCAGGGCGGCCAGGACGTTGCCCACCGATTCCCGGTGACCCGCCAGTACCCGCCTCGTGCGCTCGGGCGTGAAGAACGAACGGACGATGCCGACACCGAACACGACGAGCACCAGCAGCATCAGCACCTTGGGCGCTTCGAAAATGAAGAACTCGAGGGCCGAGGCGAGATGGGTGCCTGGGGCAAGTCCGGCAATCGTGTAGGTCGCCCACCGTGCACCCCCCGCGAGATTGATGTAGATCGCGACCCAGGCGCCCGCTGCGGCCAGGCCCCCCAGCGCGTACGACAACCGGCGGCGGATCATCATCACCCGCATGCTACTATATTTCGTAATATCTCGATATAACGGCGCGGTAAGGCGTGACGGCAGGACCGGGCGCCCGATCAGGCAGATTCATCAGCGGGAACGCACGCGGGTCAGCGGCGGTTGCGGACCGCAGGCACTCTCGCGCGTAGAGTTCGACGGGAGGCGATCTCACACGCGGGTCCGGGCTCGGGTTCGGCCTCCCGCCGACCGGGGAACAGCGACGACGGCACCCGCACGTCGAAGTGATTGAACAGCGCCGTGACGAAATCGGCCGACGGGCCGTCGAGGGCGCTGCCGCGGTTCAGCACGAGGGCGCGCTGCCGAGCATGTCTGAACCCGGCCACGTGGTGTGCCACCAGCCGCCCGGCGGCGAGATGCTCGCCGAGCACGTCCCGCGAAAGAAACGCTATCCCCTCGCCGTCGACGACCGCCTGCACCATGAGGTGCAAGTCGTCGAGCACGATGACGTTCCGGAAGTCACGCAGTTCGTGCCCGACGCCTTTCAAGTTGTCCTCCAGCAGAATGCGTGAGCAGCAGCCTTCGTGCCTGGTGAACAGCGGAACGGCGCGGAGCGCGTCGATTGAGGCGTCGGGCGCGAGAATGCCGAGCGCCGGCTTGCTCACGAACACCATCTCGTCGCCGGGCAGCGGAAAGGCCTCATGGTCTGAGAGGTCGAAGCACTCGCAGAGTTCCATCACGGCCAGGTCGAATCGCCCCTTCGTCAGTCCCTCCAGGATCTGTTGCGGAGGATTGAACATGAATTTCAGGTCGGCGCCGTCGGCGCACGCCAGCATGAATTCCTTGAGGATGGCGGGCAGATGGGCAATGCCAAACGACGGCGTGCAACTGAAGGCGATCCGGGTCTTCCCACTGAGCACATGGAGCCCCGACACCAGGTCGGCCTCGATCTCCAGGACGGATTCCGCCTTCTCGTAAACCAGCCGCCCCGCAGGGGTAGTCCTCAGGTGAGCACCCGAGCGGTCCAGCAACGCGCAGCCGTACTGGTCCTCCATGAACTTGATCCGCTTCGACACCGCCGGTTGGGTCACGTGCAGGATCTCCGCCGCCCGCGACAGGCTGCCGGTCCTAACCACTTCCACCAGCGTCTTCAAGTACAGGGATTCCACCGCTACCGCCAATCCGTGGGCCCCATAACGGGAAGTTATGGGTCGCATGACAGAGTCTCAGTTTACTTCAGACCGGCTCCGAACGACCATGCAGGAGTGCCCTGTCAGGCGTGCCGGGGCGCGTGCCGGCCCGGCGTTCGGCGGACGACGCACCGTCGGACACCGGCGCCGGCTCACCGACCACACCGCCCCCAGTGCACGCCACGCGGCTCCCCTCATCCTCGTTGCCCCCAAGCATGGTTGAGCGTTTTCATCCCTACGTTACTGTCTGGAGGCTGCTTGAACATGATCACCCCACGCATGTGCGCCATGGTTGGTGCGGCTGTTACCGTCGCCATCGTCGGCACGGCCACGCTGGCTCGCGCACAGGAACCGACCTTCAAGTTCGAAGTGAAGGGACAGATTTTCTCAGAAACCACCGACTTCGGGTCGGGCCAGGATCGTCAGGGGACCCGCACCGACATCCACTTCCAGCGGGTGCGGCTGACCGTCACCGCGATGCTGAACGAGGTGTGGGGCTTCAAGTTCCAGACGTGCGGCAACTGCGGCACGTCCAAACAGGGCGCCCTTGGATACGGCCTGACCGCCCAGGACGTCGACTGGAATGACCGGGATATCCGGCTCATTGACGGCTACGGCATTGCCAACTTCTCGGAGAAGGCCAATCTCAAGATCGGTCTCACCAAGATTCCGCTGACTCGCGCGAATCTGGACGACTGCTTTGCGCCCCTGTCGCAGGATCGCTCATTCTTCGTCTACAGCGCCTACGGCACGTCGCCGGCCAAGTTCAGCCGCGATTTCGGGGTGGTGGCATGGGGCGGCTTCCAGAACGACAAACTGAAGTACTTCGCCGGCGCGTTCCAGGGACGGGAAGGGATCACCGCCACGACTCATCCGTTCTCCGGCGCCACGGTCAAGTCGTCAATCGAGCCTCAGAGCTCGCTGGAGTATGTCGGCCGGTTGCACTACGCGTTTCTCGACGCGGAGCCCGGCGCCGGATACTCGGGCTCCTACCTTGGCGAACTGAAAGTCCTGACCATCGGCGGCGGGATGGCGTACGAACCTCACGCCGTCTACAGAAACGTCTCCTCGACAGGAGCTGTCCTCGACAACGCGACGGTCGACTACAAGGCGTACGCAGCCGACATTCTCTTTGAGTACCCGACCACGGCGGGCACGGTCACCGCGACCGCCCAGTACCTGAAGGTCGACTTCGACAACGCGTACCTGACCAACTTCAATGCTGGCGACCGCCTCGTCAACATCGCCGGCCTCAACGGACAGAAGCATGGTTGGTTTGCCAAGGGCGCCTACCTGCTCCCCGTCAAGGTCGGGGCCGAGGGGCTGCTGCAGCCCTACGTCCTCTACGAGGATTGGAAGTTCGCACATCTGCTCGGGATCAACGATCAGGGGATCACGCAGAAGGGCGTCGGGCTCAATTACTACGTGCACAAGCAGAACGTCCGGTTCACGTTCGAATATCTCAAGACGACATTCGCCAAGGAAACGGGGTTCGTGGGCGCTCGCGTCGACCCGGTCACCTTTGCCCCGCTCGACAAACTGACCTCATACAATTCGTTCCGAATCATGGCGCAGATCGGCGTGTTCTAGACGCTGGCTCGAATTCAGACAGGAGACACCACTCATGATGAAGCAGATTGCACTGGCGCTCGTACTGGTTCTGGCGGCATTCGCCCTGTCCTCGGCTGCGGCGGCCCCGGCGATGACCAACGGCAAGATCCTGGCGATTGACGGAAACAAGGTTCAAATCGCCATCGATGGTGCGAAACCGGACTGGATCAAGAAGAACGCCCCGGTGAAGTTCAAGGTCGGCAACGGGAAGGTCGTGGAGGTCTCGGATCCCAAGGTCACCCCGGTCACCATCACCGTCACCACGCCGAAGGCCCCCGACATGAAGGTCGGCGAAGCCGTGTCTTTCCAGAAGGGCAACTCGATGGCCGGCTGCTAGCGCGAGTGTCCGCGCGCTCGATATGCGCACGCTCTTCGGGCGCTCGATCCGCATCGACACGGCATATTGGCGCGGCGGGCATTGGGCGCTCGAGGAGCATGCCACCGACAGAGGGACTCCCCGTCATGGACAACACGGTTTCGAGGCGACGATTCCTTGGCACGATCGCCGCAGTCGGCGCGGGCACCGCGGCCACGTCGACCGCGGTGAACGCCGAGAACCATCCCCCGGGATGGAGTGGGACGCAGCGCGTCGAGAAGATCGCCACGACGTGTGAAATGTGTTTCTGGCGGTGCGGCGTCCTTGCCAATGTGGCCGACGGCAAGGTCGTCAGGCTCGAAGGCAACCCGGATCACCCGTTGACCAAGGGCAGGCTGTGCGCGCGCGGCAATGCCGGAACCAGCCTGCTCTACGACCCCGATCGACTGAAGTTCCCCCTCCTCAGAACGGGAAAGCGAGGCGAGGGACAGTTCAGGCGCATCAGCTGGAACGAGGCGCTCGACTTTCTCGCGTCGAGACTGAAGGCTATCGCTGTCGAGCATGGCCCGGAGAGCGTCGCGTTGTTTCCCCACGGGCTGAGCGCTCGGTTCTTCAGCACCCTCATGAAGGCGTACGGAACGCCGAACAGCGCCGAACCGTCATTCGCGCAGTGCCGGGGTCCGAGGGAAGTTGGCTACACGCTCACGTTCGGACGGGAACTCGGATCGCCTGAGCCTCTCGATCTCGAGGAATCACGGCTCATCGTCCTCATCGGCAGCCACCTCGGCGAGAACGTGTTCACGTCCCAGATCACGGCGTTCGCGACGGCGTTGTCACGTGGCGCGAAGGTGATTGCCGTTGACCCGCGGTTCTCGACGGCGGCCTCCAAGGCGGACTGGTGGCTCCCGATCCGGCCCGGCACCGACATCGCACTCCTGCTGGCCTGGATGAACGTGCTGATCGCGGAAGGTCTGCATGACCAGGAGTACATCACCCGGTACGCGCAGGGGTTCAACGAGCTCGCCACACACGTCCGCGAGTTCACGCCCGAATGGGCGGCGGCGATCACGCAACTGCCGGCGGCACAGATTCGGGACACCGCCAGGGCGATGGGGGCCGCGAAGCCGGCCGTGGTGGTCCACCCAGGCCGGCACGTCACCTGGTATGGCGACGACACGCAACGCGCGCGCGCCATGGCGATTCTGACGGCACTGCTTGGCAGCTGGGGGCGCAAGGGCGGCATCTTTCTGCCAACGCCAATCCCCAAGGGGGCCTTTGATCTGCCTCCCTTCCCGGACCCGCCGCGCGGCAGAGCCGACGGCGCTGGTACTCGCTACCCGCTGGCGTCGGAGGAACTGGGCGTCACCAACGGACTGGTCGATGCAACCGTCACTGGGAAGCCGTACCCGATCAAGGCCTGGATCGTGTACGGGCAAAATGTCCTGGAGAGCATCCCCGAGCCGCAGAAGACGTTGAAGGCGATCGACGCACTCGATCTGATGGTTGTCGTCGACGTTCTTCCGGTCGAGCAGATCAATTACGCCGACCTGGTGCTGCCCGAAGCGACTTATCTTGAGCGCTACGACTCCCCCTCGATCGTCACGACAGCCCGGCAGCCATTCGTCTCGGTGCGCTTCCCGGCCTGCGACCCCCTTTACGAATCGAAGCCGGGCTGGTGGATCGCCAAGGAGACGGCCAAACGGCTGGGTCTCGATGCGTGGTTCCCCTGGAACACCCCCGACGAGCACCTGGCGACGATCATCGCGCCGATGGATATCAATGGCGAAGAACTCCGGGCCCGGGGAGCCGTGGCATTTCCAGGGCGGCCGTATCTGGACGACCGGGCTGCGGATAGCGAGTCGCCGTTCCCGACGGGCAGCGGCAAGATCGAGCTGTTCTCCCGGGAACTCGAGAACCTCGGGGCCGACCCGCTACCTCGCTACACGCCGGTGGAGGATCCGCCAGCCGGGTACCTCCGCCTCATCTACGGCCGCGCGCCGGTGCACTCGTTCGCACGAACCCAGAACAACGAAGTGCTGAACGCGTTGATGGCCGAGAACGAAGCCTGGTTGAGCACCAGGTCCGCCACAGACCTGGGGCTGCGCGAGGGCGATCGGGTCGTGCTCGAGAACACCGACGGCGTCCGAAGCCTGCCTGTGCGGGTGAAGGTGACCGAAGGCATCCGCCAAGATTGCGCGTACCTCGTGCATGGCTTCGGTCAGCGATCGAAGGGCCTTCATCGCGCATTCAAACGAGGGGCCTCGGACACCGGGCTGATGACCCGCGTGAAGGTCGATCCACTGATGGGGGGCACCGGCATGCGCGTGAATTTCGTCCGTGTCGTGAAGCAGACGACCGGGATCTAGGAGGATCAGTGGCCCGATACGCCATGGTGACCGATCTCACAAAGTGCGTGGCCTGCCAGGCCTGCACCGTGGCCTGCAACGCCGAATGGGGCGTGCCGGCCGGGTACGCCCGGACACGGGTTCGCTCAACCCCGATCAGTGGCACGTTCCCTCACCTGGCCTCCGGCGTCTATGTGGCGCAGTGCAACCAGTGCGACCGACCGCCGTGTGTCGAGGCGTGCCCGTCTGGCGCCACGTCTCAGGGTGCGAACGGGATTGTTGAGGTGGACAAGAGCCTGTGCATCGGATGCGGGTTCTGTCTCGACGCCTGTCCGTACGACGCCCGCTACATCAACCCCGTCACGAAGAAGGTTGATAAGTGCGACTTCTGCCTGGCGCGCCTCGAACGCGGGGCGGAACCGGCATGCGTGACCACCTGCACGGCCCACGCGAAGTACTTTGGCGATCTCGAGGACCGGCACAGCGACGTCTTCAAGATGGTCTACGCGATGGGGGCACGCCGCATGGAGACCAGCCGGGTCAGGGTCGGCCCGAATGTCTATTACGCCGGAGAACAGGCGCGCGCGGATCTGGTCATGGCCGCGTTCCCGCCCCGACCGCCCCGATTGCTGGCCGCCGGAGAAGCATGGAGCCGGGTGCTGAAACCGCTCGTCCTGGCGGCTGTCGGGGCGACGTTTGTCGGACAGGCGGTGGCGTTCTTCAACCAGCTCAGAAACGGGGAGAAGGATTTTGAGGACTGACGCCGTTCCCGTGCGTCCGTTGCCGCTCACCTCGGAGCAGGCCGAAGCCATGCTCCAGCGGCACGTCAAGAAACACCACATCGCCATCATCCTGCTGCACTGGTTCAATGCCCTCGTGTGGGGCTCCGAACTGCTGACGGGGCTGGCGCTGATTTCCTCGCCGCTCTTCCGCGTCGCACCGAGCTGGTACATATCCCTTGTCGAAGGCATCTTCGGCAGCCGGGCCAATGTATTACAGATTCACGTGGCACTGGGACTCTCGTGGATCGGCGTGTACCTCGTCTACGGCATCTTCGGATTTCGTACGTACCTGTCGAGGGAAGTGCTCCAGCACGAAATCGCACTCGATCGCGACGATGTCCGATGGCTGATTGTGCGCACGCAGCGGATTCTCGGATGGACCAGCGAACCTCTTCCTCCGCAGGGCATCTACAATGCGGGACAGAAGCTGTTCGCCTTCCTGGTCTATACAATGATCCCCGTCGTCATGGCGAGCGGGGTGGTGATGGCGTTTCGCCTGTTCGGCACGCAGGTGGTCGGCTGGGCCGTGGTGGTGCACTTTGGCGCGGCGGGACTCGTTGTGTCCGGCCTGATGATTCACGTCTACATGGGTGCGGTCTTCCCCGAAGAGAAGCCGGCTTTCTTCTCGATGATCACGGGGACGGTCAACGAACTGTATGCCTACAGCCATCACTTCAAGTGGTGGACCATCGTGAAGGCGGAAGAAGGAGTCTGGGACCGGCAGCACGACGACGAGACTGGCCATCCGGCTGACATCGCCGGACCGACCGAGCCCGTTCGACCTGAATGACCGGCGACAGACCCGGATCCCGACCGCTCACGGTAGAATTCCAAGGATGGTACCCAGGAGGCAGTTCGCCGCTCCCGCGCAAGGTCCAGGTGACGAGGTTCGCCGTTCACGCCGGCAAGTGTTGCGGCGTCTCATGGGCGTTGGACTGACGCTTCCCTTCCTGGGCGGGCTTGTTGCCATGCTGCGGCGCGAGCAGACTGCGAGCGTCCCCGCGACAATCACGATCCCGCCTGATGTGTCCGTCGGTCTGTCCGTGCTCGATGCGGTCATTGTCGACCGCGCCGACAACGGCACCATCCGTGTCTTTTCCGCGCGCTGCACGCATCTGGGCTGCCGTATCGACCGGATTGTCGGCGACGAGGCGGTCTGTCCCTGTCACGGGTCGCGGTATCGCGCCGACGGCACGGTTTCGACCGGACCCGCGACGCGTCCGCTCAAGCCGTTCAACATCGAACCGGATCCGGTCTCCGGAGGGTGGACTGCCCGTGTCTCCTGACAGCGGCGAGCCCGCACCCATTCTCGCCTTTCGATGGGGTACCCTCGGCGATGGCGCGACGGCGGCATTTGTCATCGCCGCTGTCTCCGGCGCGGCCGTCGCCGTGCCGTACGACGCACAGGACGGCTACCGCTCGATCGCTGCCCTAATGCTCGGCAATCCCGCGGGGGCGTTCTTTCGCAACACGCACTACTGGGCCGGCCAGTTGTGCCTGGTGCTGACGCTGCTCCACATGTGGGATCACTTGCGCGCGCGAACCGAACAGCGCGTGGGCCGGGGCGTGTGGCTTCGTCTGGCACTGACGCTGCCACTGCTGGCATTCATCATGCTCTCGGGGTTCATGCTGCGCGGCGACGCCGAGGGACGGCAGGCCATGCGAATCCTGAGCGAGGCCACCTCGCAGGTGCCGATGCTCGGGCCGTTGATGGCGACGTTGCTCTTCGGTGCGGGCGAGCGCCTCGACGTGATCTACGTGCAGCATGCAGCTACCGCGACCATCATCGTGTGGCTCTTCGTCATTGAGCACGCACGCCGCGTGTGGCCTCGCTGGTCGGCCTTTCTGGCGGTCTTGCTGGTCACCAGCGGCATCTCGCTCGTCATGTCTCCCGGTCTGCACGATGGCCTGGAACCTGTCGTCAAGGGACCGTGGTACTTCCTCGGTCTCCAGGAGATCCTGCACTGGACCCCGTGGCCTCTTGTCGTCGTCGCGGCAGGTGCGGCTGTCGTGGGCGCTATCTATGCGGTGCAGGCAGCCCCGGCGACCGGTGCGCGCTGGACGAAGGGCATCCTGCTGGCTCTGGCAGTGACGTACCTCGGGCTGTGCGGCGTTGGAAGCTTTCTGCGCGGCGAGAACTGGTCGTGGAAAGCCGGCTGGCCGACCGGGGCCGGAAACGTGCGCGTGGGCTGGTTACTCGCCGCGACGCCCGACGCGCCTTCTCCGCTTCCGGCACCCCTTCCAGTTGTGATGGGGCGGCCCGAAGGCTGTCTGATCTGCCATCGAGGCGTTACCGGACTCGGTAACGCACACCGGCCCGAGGCCATCGGGTGCGCGTCGTGTCACGGCGGCGACCCGTTCACCGTCGACAAACGGCGTGCGCACGCCGGCATGGAGGTCATCGCGGGCAATCTGGCCAGGGCGATTCGCGGATGCGGCCAGGCCGCATGCCACGCCTCGATTGTCCCCCGTGTCGAGGGGTCATTGATGGCCACGATGAGCGGCATCGTGGCCATCAACCGTCGCGTCTTCGGCGAGGAAGGCGCCGGTCGACAGAATGGCCCCGTCCACGTGCGGGATCTCGGCCGGACGGCGGCTGACACGCACATGAGGCAACTCTGCGCGGGATGCCACCTCGGGATGGCCAAGGTCGCGCTGGGACCCAACGGCGAGGGGACGCGCGGAGGCGGGTGCAATGCGTGTCATCTGACGTACAGCCCGGCGGCGCTGGCGGAGTTGACCCGTTATGAGAACCAGAAGATGCGGGGCGCAGCGGCGGCGCCCTCTGTCCATCCGGCGCTGTCGCTCGACGTCGGCAACGGGCAGTGCCTTGGTTGCCATAGTCGATCGGCCCGCATCGCAACGAGTTTCGAAGGCTGGACCGAGATCAATGATGCCCCCACCGAGGCATCCGATCGGTCCCGGCCCGTGCCGTCGGGATTTCGCAGAATAGAGGATGATCGCATCTTCAAGCGCCTGATCCCCGATATCCACCAGCAGCGGGGTCTCGACTGCATCGATTGCCACACGTCTACCGAAGTGATGGGAGATGGCGTCGCGCACGGTCGCAAGAGCGAGCAACTCAGGGTCGCGTGCGAGGACTGCCACGCCCTTCCCGGAACCCGATTGGCTGTTGTCGCGGCCGCCGGGATTGACCCGGAATCGCAGCGGATTCTTGGGTTGCGAAACTGGCCTGGACCCAAGCCGAGTCACTATGTCAGGACGCCGAAGGGTGACGTCCTCGTCAATGCGCTGATCGACGCGACGGGGACGCCCCGCATGGTTCGCAAGCGGACCGGCGAGCGGAGAGACCTCAAGCCGGCGATCCCCGTGTGCCTCGAAGGCCCTGGCCACACGCGGCTCTCGTGTGGAAGTTGCCACACCGCGTGGGCACCCCGCTGTCCGACGTGCCACACGTCGTTTGACGCCTCGGCGGCTGCCTACGATTGGATCGACAACGCCGATGTCCGCGGCGCCTGGAGTGAAAAGGCCGGCCCGTTTGCTGCCGACCTCCCCACACTCGGCATTCGGCGTCTTCCCGAAGGAACTGGCGCGCGGCGGGAGGTGATCGAGACGTTTGTCCCGGCGATGATCCTCACCATTGAACGCAAGCGCGAGGCGGGGCGTCCGTCAGATCTCCTGTTCCGCCGGCTCTACGCACGCATCGAGCCGCACACGACGAGGCGGGAGGTGCGATCGTGCGAGTCGTGTCACAACAACCCGACCGCGCTCGGCTATGGTCGCGGCGACCTGCGCTACGAACCAACGCCGGCTGGCGGGCGATGGCGGTTCACCCCCGCTTCGGAGCGTCTGCCGTCTGACGGATTTCCAGCCAACGCGTGGATCCCGTTTCTCGGCGAGCGCCACGACATGGTCTCGACGCGAGACGACGTCCGGCCGTTCAGTATCGAAGAACAGCGCCGGATTCTCAGGGTGGGTGCGTGTTTGACGTGCCACAAGGCCAGCTCGGCCGTCATGCGCGACTCCGTGCGGGATTTCGAACGCCTGTTGGCACGGCGCAGCCCGCGGTGTGTCTTGCCGGTCTGGAGCTAGGATGCCTGCCCGCTATCGTCAGTACGCGTCGATTGTCGTCGCCGGCATCGCCATCATGGCCGTGACAGCGGCCGTGGAACTCTGGATGGGACGGCTGCCGTTCGGGCCGGATGGCAGGATGGGATTCTGGGAAGGCAACATCTGGAGCAGCGAGCAGTCGCAGCGCTTCGCCGATCCCTACACGTTCTCCCACATGATCCACGGCATGCTGTTCTACGCGTTTCTCTGGTTCGTCGCGCCGACAGCGCCCGTCCGTCAACGCTTTGTCTGCGCGCTCGCCCTGGAAGCCGGGTGGGAGGTTCTCGAGAACTCGCCGATCATCATTGACCGCTACCGCGAGGTGACCATCTCGCTGGGGTATGTGGGAGACAGCGTCTTCAATTCGCTGAGCGATATTCTCTTCGCCGGCCTCGGATTCGTCATCGCCAGGCGCGCACGGGTGTGGGTGACCATCCTCGTCATGGTCGCGATGGAAGTCGGGACGGCGTTGTGGGTGCGTGACAACCTGACATTGAACATCATCATGCTGGTACATCCACTCGACGCGATCAAAGCCTGGCAGACCGCGGGACGACCGCTGCCCTAGCAGCCCGTGGTGAGCGGCGAGCGGCAGGGTGTCAGCCGTGCCGGCGCCACCGATCGATCTCGGTGTCGAGGATGGGCAGCAGGTCGCTTTGTCCTAGAGCCTGCTCCAGCATCTCGATAGTGCTTCGGATCTGATCGATGTCGAGGCCGCCGCCGCGCTCCTGGAGCACGCCGCGAATGTCGTCGATGTCTTTGGGACGTCCCGCGAGAATCTTCGTGACAATCAGATCTTCGGCGCTGATCACCGGGACCTTCGTTCCGCCAATCTCCAGCACGACGGCCCGGGAAAGAAAAGCGTCCTCCAGACCAGGGCCAGCCAGCACGACATCGACGGCGAGGCCGGTTGGTCGATGGCTGAACGGCAGTACCCGGGTCTGCTGCACGAAGTCCTGCGTCGCGACGATGCGGAGGTCAAACCCGACTGCCTGCAATGCGCTGACCAACGTGCCGCTGTCCGTGTCTCCCAACCGCACGGTGACATCGACGTCCATCGTCATGCGCGGCCGGCCCCAGATCAGCGCAGCCTGCGCGCCGAACACGTACCAGGGCACGTTGAGGCCCGCGAGGGTGCGAGAGAGTGCCGCGAGCAGATCAGACGGGCCGATTGAAGACGGCACGAAGGGCCTCTGTCACGCGAACGTGAACCGCCAGGTCGGCGGAACGGTCGGCTTCGCCCAACCAGTCCGGGCGGGCACGCCGTACCTGTTTGTAGAGCAGGCCGCCGATTGTCAGGGCGTCGTCGGGCGCAAGGCCACGCTTGGTTTCAAGCCAAAACGCTGTCTTCGCGTCGGCCACGCGCTGCCAGTCCCGGTGGACGTAGGCAAGGATGTCGGAGGCTTCCACGCAGCGATCATAGCACCGACGGTGCCGCGATCACGGAGCGCGCCACTAGCATCCTTCCCTCTTCTTTGCCGTGGGCTTTGCTCCGCCCGTTGGCGACGCTGGCGCGGCCACCTTTGGCAGGGTCGGGACTGTCGGCATCGCGAACCCCGATCCTCCAGCCGCAACGGTTGACGAACTGCGCGGCCGGCCACCGAAGAACGCGCTGACCGAACGCGCGCGTTCGTCGCGGGTCCGCTGATCAGGGGTGGGGTTATCGGCGACGATCGGAAACATCACCTGGTCCTTCCATCCGTCGAGGCCGCCCTTGAGCATGTAGACCGCCTTGTAGCCCCGGGCTCTAAGCAGCATCCAGGCTTGAGCCGCACCCACGCCGTCGTCAGAGTACAAGACGAGCTTCTCGGGACGACCAAGTCCCGCGTCGATCAGCCTCGCCGTTGGCACGTTGATCGCGCCAGGGATGGAGTACTGCGCAAACGCGGCTTCTCCGCGCAGGTCGATCAGGCGATAGTCGGCACGGGCTTCGATGATCCACGACGCCAGCTCGGGCGGATCAACATGATCGGCTTCCCTGCCGATGACGAGGGCGAGTTCCTTAGCATCCAGCGTGATCGTGCCGCCAGGCACCGGCACCGCGAAGACGGCAATCGCACCAAGGGTCAGCGCCACGAGCGCAAGGGTCTTATTGAGGGTGAGCGTCGAGATCCACTTGCGCATCGTTCACTCCCCGGATCGAGCCGCGATCTTCTTCTCGAGGATTCCCGCCCCGTAGAACCCCCCGAGCGCCATCAGGACCACTGCGAACACAACGAGCCCGTAGGGCAAGCCAAAGGCCTTCGGTATGGTCATCGCCTCCCCTGCTCCGCTCAGGTAAAACCCCTTCACGAGCGGGAAGGCTTCGGCGAAGACGAACATCCCGAAGGTGATGCCGAGGATTGACACCAGGCCATCGACGCGTCCTGTCGCCGTGGCGGCAACCGACGTGCCGGGGCAGTATCCCCCGGTGACGAAGCCCGCACCGAGTACCAGGCCACCGACAACCTGCGGCATCAGGTAGGTGGGCACCAGGTACACCAGCGACAGGTCCAGCCAGCCCAGCCACGAAAGATACGTGAGGCCAAGCATGGCGGTGATGATTGAGGTGAACATCACCTTGAACACGGCGAGATCGGTCAGGTAGAACTGCGCCATGAGTTTGCGTGCGCTGGCTAACCCTGCGCGTTCGAGGAAGAACCCGAAACCGATGCCGATGAAGAATGCGACAACCAGGCTCGTCTGGTCGCCGAACAGCCCGTACTTGAAAAAGGGTGCCATCATCGCCATTGCCACCTGACAAAATACGCCACGGCATACGCCCCGGCGAATACCATCATCATGAACACCCAACTGCCGAGATTCAGCAGGGCGCCACCGGTCAACGCCTGACCGCTCGTGCATCCGCGAGCCAGCGCCGCTCCGAACGCCATCAGTATGCCGCCGGCGAACGCCATCGCCAGCCGCATGCGGACCGACACGCGCGGGCCCTTTTCGGTCATGACCTTCGTGCGGCCGGCCAGCAGACCCGACAGCATGGCTCCGGCGAACACGCCAATCACTTCGAACACCAGCCACGACTTGAGCGGCGATGCGCTGCCGTCACCGAGATAGCCGGCGATGAACTCGTTGCTCCTCGCATGAGCCGGAGCGACTGCGTTGACGGCCCAAGCGATGACCGAATTGAACGCGCCCGATGCTCCCAGGCCTCGTCCCACGAGGACGAACGAGGAGAGCAGCACCAGGCCGAGGCCGATCCCGGCCAGATAGGGATTCGTGTACGCCTGCGGCCGGCGATCACCAGTTGTTGTCGTCATGTACGTCCTTTCGGTCTGAATCCCCAATCCTCAATGCCTGATGACCCCCAACACACCGTGCGCCCAGTGGCTCATCTGCCCCGCCTGAACGAAGACAAACCGCAGCGCGAGGCTTCCGGTCATCACCATCAACGGTGCGAGCGGTGTGTGCGCGATTCGGTGCGCCACGGCCAGGTTCTGAATAATCAGCGGCATCACGATGCCGAGCGCGACAACGAACACCCAGAACGGGGCCGTGTACGCGCCTCCCATGAACAGGCCCGCCGCCGCCATCTGTGGTGCGCTGCCGGAGAACAGGCCGAGCATCAGCAGCGCCAGGATGCCCAATTCGGCAGTGAGCGCCACGTTGTCCAGGCGCGCCATCTCGATGCGTTCGTGCTCGTTTCGGGCCACCATGTGCGTGAACGCGGCGGCCGCCGAGAGCCCGGAGGCGAGGAAGAGCGGGCCCAGAATGCCGCTCGACCACAACGGCCTGGCTCCAAGCGAGCTCAGCAGGATCCCCGTGTAGATCCCGAGCGCCACGCCGAGCCCAAGGCTGGCCGCACCCATCGCACGAACGGCCTGCGGCCGGGCCTGCAGCCATGCCGACGCGCGCTCGACGGTCTGGCTGAGATCCTCAAGCAGAGCGGGAGGCCGGACAAGCCAGCTTGCGATGAGCACGGGATAGACCAGCACGAGAATCCACGCGCCCCACGACATCGGCGAGGACGGCTGGAATGTCGTGTAGAGACGCCAGACGTACCACTTGTGCTCGAGGTCCAGGAACAGGGCCAGCATGCCAAGGCTGAGCATCACGAGGCCAACACCCGGCAGCGCCGAGCAGATGCACGAGCGCTCGCCATAGCGCCCTTTCACGAGCGAGAAGCCGGTGATGATCATCATGCCAGCCACCAGCCCGCCGAGAAACAGATAGACCGGGATCTGCCAACTCCAGACCTGGACGAACGGGTCCACCAGTTCGTTATGCCGCGTGATGAACAGTTCAGGCGTCATGGATCACCACGTCAGTCCAGGTAGAAGATGCGCGGCCCGGTGCCGGCGTCAGTCAGGAGAGCATGTCCCCTGCGCGACTCGAGCACGCGAGTGATCGCGCTTTGGGGATCATCGAGATCGCCGAAGGTAAAGCAGCGCGTCGGGCACACCATGACGCACGCAGGATCGAGGCCCTCGCCGACGCGGTGCGCGCAGAACGTGCACTTGTCGGCGTATCCGTCCGGATGCACGAACCGCGCGTCGTACGGGCAGGACGCCAGGCACGCCTTACATCCGATGCACGCGTTGTGGGTGACAAGGACGATGTGACCCAGGTCGTCCACATGGCTGGCGCCGGTCGGGCAGCACGCCACGCACGGCGGATTGTCACAGTGATTGCACCGTTCGGACCGAATCTCCATGTGAATCGTCGGGAACTTCCCTGCCGATTCATAGGCGATCCAGTCGCGGTTGAGTCCCTCCGGCACACCGTTCTCGGTCTTGCACGCAACCACGCAGTCCATGCACCCGACGCACTTCCGGGTATCGATTGCCATGCCGTAGCGTGCCACGTCTACGCCTCCGCCTCGACGGTGACGAAGTTGACATTCATCCCCGTGCCGCCCATCAGCGGGTCGGTCGTGTAGCGGGTGATGAGTTGCGCGTCGCTTGCCCCCCGGCCGACCGTGCGCCGCAGCCTCACGGCCGTGTGACCAAAGCCGTGCACCATATAGACGCAGTCGGAACGAATGCGCGCGGTCGCCTTCAACTTCACCCGGTTGCTGATCACCCCGTCCTGGTTGCGGAGCTTCACATACGACCCGTGGGCGAAACCGAGACGCGCGGCGATGTCCGCGTTCAACCAGACCTCGTTCTCGTCCATCATGTCGTTGAGGATTGGATTCGACTGTGTGCGGCCGAACGAATGCACCGGTGCTCGCCCGAAGAGCAGGCGGAAGGCGCCCGGAGGAGGCTCGGTTGGCCGGGCGTACGTCGGCACGGGATCAAACCCCTTGTCGCGGAGAACCGTCGAGTAGAACTCGATCTTGCCTGACGCGGTCGGGAACTTCGGCTCCAGCCCGTCCTCGAAGTAGTTCGGCTGGGGCGCTCCGTGGATGATGCCATTCTGTTTGAGCTCCGCGAAACTCAGGCCAGCCTTCGTCAGCCGAAACTCGAGGTACTCTTCGATGGTCTTCCAGGGGTAATAGGATTCGAGGCCCAGCTTTCGCGCCAATTCTCGTGCAATCCACCAGTTGGGTTTCTGGTCATGCGGTGACGCCACGACGGGCTGCCGCAGCGCCACGAATGGCTCGCGGAACAGTTCCACGTTCACGTCGTCGTAACGCTCGAGGTAGGTCGACTCGGGCAAGACGACATCAGCCCAGCCGGCCATCTCGGTCGGGATCACGTCGACGACGACCAGCAGGTCCAGATTCCGAATGGCCTTGATCGTCTCCGGCTCGTTGGGCAGCGCCGTGATCAGATTGGTCGCGTAGGTAAACCAGCCCTTGATCGGGTACGGGTGACCGGTGATCGTCGCCTCGCGAATCCCGGTGGTGATCGGCTCGAGTGCGAACGGGTACTTCGCGCCTGGATTGTCGACCTTGCCCTTCTCGGATTTCGGGTAGGGCGGGTACGGGTAGCCGGGAACGTCCATGCTGGCCGGGGCGTAGAACCCGCCCTTGCGGCCCCAACTCCCAAGCAACGCGTTCAACAGGGCGATGGCTCGACTTCGCTGCGTATCATTCCCGTACCATGTCGAGTGCCGGCCCGGATGCACCAGTGTCGCCGGCCGGTAGCGCGCCATCTCCCGGGCGGTCTCACGGATGAGGCTCGCCTCAATGCCGGTCTCCGGATAGGCCCACTCGGGCGTAAAACCGGCGACCGACGCAGCGAATGCCTCGAAGCCAAACCCGTACTGCGCGACGTACTCCTTGTCGTACAGCCCTTCAGAGACCAGAACATTCATCCAG
The DNA here is from genome assembly GCA_026393755.1 of Acidobacteriota bacterium. Lineage (NCBI taxonomy): Bacteria > Pseudomonadati > Acidobacteriota > Acidobacteriota bacterium. The sequence goes on along the minus strand of JAPKZO010000006.1, from coordinate 199,409 downwards.
GCCAGCACCAAGGCCAAATCTGTGCCGGGTTTGATCGGCAGGTAGTGTTTCGCCTTGCTGGCCGCCACCGAAAATCGCGGATCGACGACGATGATGCTGGCGCCGTTGCCGATGGCTTCGGCGAATTCCTGCACCTGTGAGTTGTGCATGTTCTCGCCGAGGTGCGATCCGATGAGCACCAGACAGCGACTGTTCCGGATGTCGGTGCGCTCGGGCGATCCAATCTCCTCGCCGAACGTCAGGTGGAAACCCACGTCGCGCGGCCCGCGGCACTGCGCGAAGGAGGGTGCCGTGATGTTCGGTGTGCCAAACGCCTTCACCGTGTGCTTCAGGAACGTGCCGCCCAGACCGTGCGAGAACAGCGCGATGGCTTCGGGACCGTACCTTGCCTTGATGGCCTGCATCTTCCCGGCGATGTGTCCGAGCGCCTCGTCCCACGTCACCTGGGCCCACACGTCTTCCCCACGCTGCCGCCTCCGGATGAGTGGCGCTTTCAGCCGGTCGTCGTCGAAGTACGCCCCGATACCCCCCGTGCCGCGCGGGCATAGGCGGCCACGGCTGAGTGGATCCGCCGGGTTGCCTTCGATCTTCCAGAGCCGGCCATCACGCAGGTAGGCCACCGCGCCGCACTTCCAGAAGCAGATGTCGCAGAAGGTCGGGATCTTCTGCACGCCGCGCGGCGGCACCCCGTTGCCAAGGGCGGTGTCGGCGAACTTCGCCACACCGGCCGCCGATGAGGTGACGGCCAGCGTGGCAGCAGAGATCTTCAGGAATCGACGACGGGAGAGGGCATCCACGATTACTTCAACCTGATCGAGTAGCCGATGGTGACATTCCACTGATTCATGCCGAGCGTGATCGTCTGCTGGCCCGGTGCCTCGAGCGGATTGGGACCAGACACGGTCTTGTTGAACGCGCGCATCACGGCCACATCGAAGGCGCGTCCGCGACCCAGATCCTTGCTGATGCCAAAGGTCGCATGGTGCTCGATGACTCCCGGAGCCAGGATATTGAACAGCACCTCGCTCGAGGGTATCGGTTGCTTCCCGTACGAGTAGCCGGCCCGCCAGGTCCAGCCGCCGCCGACGCGGTACTGCAGGCCCGTCTTCACGACCGTCATGTCCTTCCATCCGAAGCCCGCGCCGCCCGTCGCGCCAAGCGCCGCCTGCATCAGGTTTGGCAACATGAGGTTGCCGACCGATTTGACGTCACTGTAACGCATCTGCTGGACGTCGAATGCCAGGTCGAATGCGTCGTTCAGCTTGATGCCAACGCCGGCTGTCCAGTTCGACGGCACGTCAAATCCGCCCTGTTCGGCGAACAGGCCCGCGTACTTCTTGAAGCGACTCATGTAGACCTTCGACTGGTACGCCGCGCCGACGGAAACAGACTTGGACAGCTGCCCAACGTAACCAACACGGACGCCGAAACCAAACGCCGAATCCGTCTTGTTGTTGGTCAGGTTCTTCGAATCGCTCGAGAAAGCGCTGAATGCCTGCAGTCCTTCGGCCTTGAACATCTGGTAGCCCACGAGCGCGGTCACGCCGACGGCGTTCCGCGCGTTGAGCTTCATCGAGTAGGTCGGCGCGACGAACAACTGCGACATGTTGATGCCCGTCGGCGAGAAACCAAACGTGCGAGCGCTGTAGTTCGTGTTCATCCCGCCATTGCCGAAGACCGCGATCCCGATGGACGCGCTGGACCCGAGCGGGCGGGCAAACCCCAGATGCGGGACCGGAAACAGACGGCTTCCGCTGTCGATGAGGCCCGGAGCAAGACCGAACGTGCCGGGATAACCAGACGGGTCGCCGATCACCTCGTAGTGGCGATTCGGATTGAACAGCCCGACACCGAATTCCCATCCAGGATCCGAGAGCACCAGCGATGCCGGGTTGGTTGCGGGTGATAACGGGCCGAGCGGAAAGGCGACGCCTGCGCCGCCCATGCCCTGGGAGCAGGTCCCATAGCCTTGGCTGAAGTACCCGTCACTCGCGAGTAGCGACACCGGTCTGGCCGTCGTCATCGTCAGAATGATTGCTGCGGTCGCGACGAGGATGATCTTGCGCATCGGCACTCCTTGGGTAGAACAATCGCTGGCTTCGCTGTGCGAAGCTCACGCACTGGGGCCAATGCAATATATGCTTAGGTCGTGCCAATTGGAGAATGGGCCAAATTACTAATAATTTGGCCAATGTGACACTACGGTGAGACTGAATATGTGATGCATGGTGTTTCAATATGTTTCGTCATGCCTGACACGTTATGTTTCTTCGTGAAGCATTCCGTATCTCCGCATCCGCCGCCACAGAGTGATGCGGCTGATACCGAGAGCCCGGGCCGCCTCGTCGCGGCGCCAGTGGTGCGCGTCGAGCACGCTTCGCAGATGCTCATAATCCCCCGTGCCCCGATCGGGCGATCCGACGCGTGGGGAAGGCGGCGAGGCAAGCGCAACTCCGGTACCTGGTTTGTCTCCCGTCAATTCAGGAAGATCCTCGGGGTGAATAGTCTGTCCCTGACAGACCGTCACCGCGTACTCGAGGGCATTCTCCATCTCTCTGACGTTGCCGGGCCAGTCGTGCCCGAGCAGCACCCGGAGCGCGTCAGGCGAGAATCGGAGCGCGCGACCGTGCCGGGCGCAGACGCGGGCAAGCAGCACTTGCGCGAGGGGTTCAATGTCCTCGCGGCGACGTCGCAGCGGAGGGATCTCGATGGGGACGACTCGCAGCCGGTAATACAGGTCTTCGCGAAAGCGGCCTTCTCGGACGGACTTCGACAGATCCACGTGGGTCGCCGTCACGACGCGGGCGCGGCTGGTCCGAGTCTGGTTTTCGCCAAGGCGCTCGAATGTCCCGTCCTGCAATACCCTGAGCAGTTTCACCTGCAAGGCCAGCGGAAGATCGCCGACCTCGTCGAGAAACAACGTGCCGTCTGAAGCGGCCTCGCAGCGGCCGATCCGGTCGCGGACGGCCCCGGTGAACGCGCCGCGCGCGTGGCCGAACATCTCGGCCTCCAGCAGTTCGTGAGGGAGGGCGCCGCAGTTGACGGCGACGAAGGGCCCCTGTCGGCGTGGCGACTGGTCGTGAATCAGGCGAGCCAGCAGTTCCTTGCCGGTTCCGCTCTCGCCGGTAATCAGGACGGTCGCTTCCGTGTGCCTGAGGTTCTCGACGAGGGTGAAGATTCTGGCCATCGCCGGCGAGCGAGCCACCAGCCCTCCCACCGTGACCGGCGCCCCGAGCACATCGTCGCGGTCCTGTTCTGATGGGCGGAGCACGACGACGTACTTCACCCTGAGGCTGCAGGCCAACCGCAGGTTCTGGGGAAACGGTGCCGCGCTCAGGGAAATGAGGCGCGCTTCCCCATCGGCCATGCTCAGTTGAGCGCGCCAGCCCTCGCGGCGTTCACCAGCCGTCAGCGCCTGGCGCAGGGTGCCGGATGTGCCGAACAGATCCCGGCCGAAGATTTCTTCGAGTGACCGCCCTTCGATGCGCGCGGCGGCTCCGTCACCGAACAGTTCGTCCAGCACGTACGAGCCGTGGATGATCCGGAAGTCGGCGTCGGCGCAGATGAACGCGCGGCCGAGCGATCCGAAGGCCGCACTGACGGCCGACCATGCAGCGACTTCCTCGAGGCGGCTGCGCGTCTCGTCAGTCAGGCTGGGCGGCTCGATGTCGGCAGTACTCATCGGAAACCCTCGTCCGTTCGGGCCGATCAGGGCATGGCGGCGATCGACCTGGGGGGGCCAAGAACGATCCGCCCTGGGAGCTGGACGGATCCGCCGGATAAGAGATTCAGGCGGGCTGTACTTGGTTACACCCGCCAGGATCACGGTTCGAACCGAGGTCCAGGGTCACCGGTACCGTTCCCGGATCGTCGGGATCAGATACTCCGAAAACGCCCGGGTGAAGTCGTAGGTTGGTGCGAAGCCCCAGTCGGATCGCGCGGCCGAATCGTTGACGTCGGCCGGCCACGAATCGACAATGCCCTGACGCTTGACGTCGTTGACGTAGGTGATGGCGGCGCCAGGGAAACTCTTCAGCACGACCTGCCGCACTTCTTCGGCCGATGGATTGAAGGCGCCCACGTTGTACGCCGTCTTCGACAGTCTCTCTCGCGGCGCCGCCGCCAGCCTGAGCAGGACCTCGACGCCGTCGGGCATCGCCATGAACGGGATGCGCGTATCCGGCCGCACGAAACAGGCGTACGGCTCACCTTTCGCCGCGGCGTGGATCATCTCGGGCGCGTAGTCGGAGGTTCCGCCGGACGGCTCTGTCAGCGCCGAAATGAGTCCAGGAAACCGCACACAGCGGAAATCGACTCTGCCACTGAGCGGCTCGGCAGCCAGCTGCTTGTAGTGCCGCGCGTAGTACCGCCCAAGATGTTCGCAATACAGCTTGTTGCACCCGTACATCGTCGTCGGATGATTGAACTCGTCCTCGAGCACGCGTCCCGCCTTGGCCTTGGTCTCAAGGTCTGGCATCCCGTAAGCGGCAATCGACGAAGGGTACAGGAAGACGACCGGGCGCCCGTGCGATTCGCTCTGCTTCTGGGCGAATTCGAGCAGGTTCATCGTGCCTTCGACATTGACCCGGTGGGCGGTGACGGGCGTGAACGCGCGCCGCGTCGAGGGGTAGGCCGCCAGATGGTAGACGTGGTCGATGTCGAACTCGGCGAGGATCCGATCGAGCGCCGCGTTGTCGGTGATCGATCCGATGACCTCGCGATGCACCAGTTTGCCGAGCGACGCGTCGAGCGCCCGGACGTCAAGCGTGATGATGGTGGTCGAGCCGCCCGCGGCCAGGCGGGCAATCAGCCCATGGCCGATTTCGCCGCTGGCGCCGGTGACAAGAACTGCAGGTCGTCGCATAAGGAACCTCTCGGGGATGAATGATGCGTGATGAGTGCCCAGTGCTGAAGGATTATATGCCGGGCGCGATGAATCGCGCCCCTACCCATCGCCGAGGGTCTACCGTAGAGGCAACCCCCTGTGGTTGCCCCGGTGTCAGGGGGGGGCACGGGGGCCCACCCCTGGCATCACCTTGTCATCTTCCTGTACTTGATCCGATGCGGCCGGTCGGCCTCGGCGCCAAGCCGGCGATGGCGGTCAACTTCATAATCCTGGTAGTTGCCTTCGAACCACACGACCTTGCTGTCGCCCTCGAAGGCCAGCATGTGCGTGCTGATGCGATCGAGAAACCACCGGTCGTGGCTGATGACGACGACGCAGCCGGCGAACGCGAGGATGGCGTCCTCGAGCGCACGCAAAGTGTCGACGTCGAGGTCGTTGGTCGGCTCGTCGAGCAGCAGCAGGTTGCAGCCCTTCTTCAGCAGCTTCGCCAGGTGCACGCGATTGCGCTCGCCGCCCGAGAGCGTGCCGACTTTGCGCTGCTGATCGCGGCTCTTGAAGTTGAACCACGAGACGTAGGCGCGCGATGCCACCTCGCGCTTACCGAGCAGGACCTCGTCGCGGCCCTCGGAAATCTCTTCCCAGACGCTCTTGTTCGGGTCGAGCGCGTCGCGGGACTGGTCGACGTATCCGACCTGCACCGTCTCCCCAATCCGTAGCGTGCCGGCGTCGGGCTGTTCCTGACCGGTAATCATCCTGAACAGCGTCGTCTTGCCCGCGCCGTTGGGCCCGATGACGCCAACGATGCCGCCGCGCGGCAGCGTGAAGTCCATGCCCTCCATCAGCACGAGGTCGCCGTAGCCCTTTCGCAGGCCGCGCGCCTCGACGACGATATCGCCGAGGCGGGGCCCTGGCGGAATGTAGATCTCAGCGCGATCGATGCGCTGCTGCCCTTCCTCGGTGAGCATCGCCTCGTACGCGTTCAGCCGCGCCTTGCCCTTGGCCTGCCGGGCGCGCGGCGACATCCGAATCCACTCGAGTTCGCGTTGCAGCGTGCGCTGCCGCCGCGCTTCCTGCCGTTCCTCGACTTCGAGACGCTTCTCTTTCTGTTCAAGCCACGAGGAGTAGTTGCCCTCCCACGGGATGCCGGCGCCGCGGTCGAGTTCAAGAATCCAGCCGGCGGCGTTGTCGAGGAAGTACCGGTCGTGCGTCACGGCGACGACCGTGCCGGCGTAGGCTTGGAGAAACTGTTCGAGCCACGCCACCGATTCCGCGTCGAGGTGATTGGTCGGCTCGTCGAGCAGCAGCAGGTCTGGCGATTGCAGCAACAGACGGCAGAGTGCCACGCGACGGCGTTCGCCGCCTGACAACGTCGTGACATCTGCGTCGGCCGGCGGCAGACGCAGGGCGTCCATCGCCAGTTCGAGCTTCGAATCGAGATCCCAGGCGCCGACCGCGTCGATAGTGTCCTGCAGGCGCCCCTGCTCTTCGAGCACCTTGTCCATCTCCTCGGGACTCAGGTTTTCTCCAAGCCGGCCGTTGATCTCGTCGTAACGGGCCAGCAGGGCTTTGGTTTCGGCTGCGCCCTCCTCTACGTTGCCCAGCACCGTCTTGGCAGGATCCAGTCGCGGCTCCTGCTCCAGGTAGCCGACCGTCGTGCCTTCGGCCCGAAAGGCTTCGCCGAGAAAGTCCTTCTCGATGCCCGCCATGATCTTCAGGATGGTGCTCTTGCCTGCGCCGTTCAGGCCCAGCACGCCGATCTTTGCGCCCGGCAGAAATGACAGCCAGATGTCTTTCAGAACCGTCTGGTCTGGCGGGTAGACTTTCCCCAGCCCCTTCATCGTGTAGATATACTGCGCCGCCATTAAGACCCTCTTCTTCAGTAACTTAGCGCCACCGAACCCGGGAGTTCACCTTCTCGGGATTCGGGGTTTGCGATTCAGGATTCGCCCAGATTGCTCGGCCCCCGCGATTCGTTTCGCGTAGATAGCGTATGCTGCCTGTCACAAGAGACTCAAGGGGACGGGCATGACCGAGACGCGCAGCATCCTCGCGGCGGGCGGAACCAGCGTGACGGCGCTGGCCTATCTGGCAGGAACCCAGGCACTCGCGACGCTCGTGCTGGCGCATGGTGCGGGAAGCCATCAATCCAGCGATTTCATGGTTGGCTTTGCCAGCGGCCTGGCAGCCCGCGGGCTCGATGTTGTCACGTTCAACTTCCCATTCACTGAGCGAGGCAGGAAGCTGCCGGACCCGCAACCGGTGCTCGAGGAGTGCTACCGGGCCGTGCTCGCGGACGTCTCGGGCGATCGTCGGCTGGGGCGGCGGCCGCTGTTCATCGGCGGCAAGTCGCTCGGCGGGCGGATGGCCACCCACCTGGCGGCCTCGCTGGCCATCGACGCCGGATCGGCGTCGACCTGGCCGACACGGTTGCGCGGACTGGTTCTACTGGGTTACCCGCTGCATCCTCCCGGGCGGGCACAGCAGGTGCGGGTATCGCACCTGCCGGCCATCACGCATCCGATGCTTTTCGTGCAGGGTGCGAAAGACGCGTTCGGCACGCCGGCGGAGCTGCAGACATTCGTAAACGTCCTGCCGGCCCCCTGCGAGATCTACGCAGTCGACCAGGGCGGCCACTCGTTCGACGTTCCGAAGCGGTCGGGCATTCCGCAGGACGCGGTCTACGCCGCAATCCAGGACCGGATCGTCGATTGGATACGGGCCCTCGTCGCGGCGTGACGGCGAAGGTGCGGGCACGGCATGCCGTGCCCCTACACGACTCCCCTTCGATCGCCACGTTCCAACGTGGCCAAGACGCGGGCCGGGCTGTCCGCCTCCGCGCTCCGCGCTACGGCGAGACCTCGACGAAGCTCAACGAGCGAAGTCGGGGAGCCCGGCGATCCCAGGGCAGACGCCAGTCGCGCTACACGGCCCCCTAATCCCGACGTGTCGCCGACGGCTGGCTCCCGGCGACCGCCCCCAACACCTCCTCCACGACGCCCCGCACCATCTGGAGTTTGTACGAGTTATGCTCCAGCGGTTTGGCGCCGACGATGGCGGCGGCGCCCGCCTTGGCGATCGTCGCCTGATCCAGATTCTTCTGCAGCAGCGCCTGTTCGATGTTCGGCGATCGCCATGGCGTAGGGGCCACGCCCGACAGCACGGCGCGCACGCGATCGACTTTGCCGGCCTTGATCGAGATGGCAAGCGCGAATCCCGCCATCGCGAAATCCCACGACCCGCGGGCCCGCACCTTTCGGTACGAACTCATCATCGCCGGATCAACGGGTGGGAGCAGCACCTCGGCCACGATCTCGCCCGGCTCGAGCACGGTTTCCTTCTGCACGTTGTCGTCGGGCAGGACGTAGAACTTCTCCAGCGCGACGACACGCGAGCCCTTTGCCCCGGCGATGCGGACCCTGGCATCCAGCGCGATGAGCGCCGGCGCCGTGTCGGACGGATGGACCATCCAGCACGCACCGCCACCAAAGATGGCGTGGTACTGGTTCTCGCCGCCGATCGCGTAGCAGGTGTCTCCACCTTTCCGCGTGCAATGGTAATCGCCGCGGAAATACCAGCAGCGCGGCCGCTGGCAGAGATTTCCGCCGAGCGTGCCCTGGTTCCGCAGTTGAGGACTCGCGACGACGGATGCCGCCCGAGCCAGTGCGGCGTACTTCTGCTTGATGACGGGATGCGCCGCCAGTTCGGCGATCGTCGTCAGCGCGCCGATCCTCAAACCGCCATCAGCCGCAGGGCCAATGCCGCGAAGATCGGCGATGGCGCCGATGCTCACGACCTTCTGTGCGGTCATCACGTTGTCGCGCAGGCATCCCAGCAGGTCGGTGCCTCCGGCATGGACTCGAGCGGCAGGGCCGTCGAGCTGCTTGAACGCGTCGGAGAGCGACGTGGCCCGAACGTAGGCAAAGGACCGGAGCATCACTCTCCTCCCTTCTGGCCCTTTGAGGCCGGTTTCAGAGCCGCGAGCGCCTGAAGCACGCGCGACGGATTCATCGGTGCCTCGGTCAGCCGAAGGCCTGTCGCGTGAAACACGGCATTGGCCACCGCGGCCGCCGTTGGAATCGTGGCAGGCTCGCCGACGCCCTTCGCTCCCGTCGAATTGCACTCGGTGTCGTGCGGATCGACGACGACGATGGTCTTATCGGCCGGCGCATCGAGCGCTGTCGGCAACTTGTAATCGTGCAGGTTGGCCGACAGCATCCGGCCAAGTTGCTTGTGATCCATCACCCGGTCTTCAGTGAGCGCGAATCCAATCCCCATCGTCACGCCCCCGAACACCTGGTTCTGGAACGTCTTCAGGTTCATGACGCGGCCGCTGTCGTGAGCCGCCAGGAAACGCAGGACCTTGATCTCGCCCGTCTTGGTGTTGACCTCGACCTCGGCAAACTGGACCGCGAAGGGATTGATCGCCTTGCCGGGGGGATTGGGTCCCCGATAGCCGACGCCCACCAGCAGCGATCGGCTTCTGAACGCCGGAATCTGACCGAGGGCGGCCTTCTTCGACGAATCACTCTTCGACACGACTTCACCGCCTCGCAATTCGAGATCCGATGCGGGCAGTTTGAGATGATCGGCCGCCATCGCCAGCAACTGCTGCTTCACATCGAGCGCCGCGGCGCGGATGGCCGGCGACTCGGTGGGCACGGTCTTGCTGCCGCCGCTCGGCGTCGCGAACTGCGTGGTGCCCGTGTCGGCATGCTCGATCGAGATGCGATCGACGGGCACGCCCAGTTCTTCGGCCAGGATCTGGGCACCCCATGTCTTGGTGCCGCACCCATTGTCGCTCGCACCCAGGTTCAGATTGGCGCTGCCATCGGAGAAGAGCTTGACGATCGCCGTCGACGGCGGCCCGCCATTCCCGCCCTGCCACATGCCGGCTGCCACGCCGACGCCGCGCTTGATGTGGCCGGTCTGTGGCACGCGCGCCCGCGCCTCCGTCCACCCGAACGCCCTGGCGCCTTCGTCGTAGCAGCGCACCAGGCCGTTGGAGGTGTACGGCGGATTCCCATCGCGCGACTGGCTGAAGGACGTGAAGTTCTTCCGGCGCAGCTCCAGCGGATCCATCCCGAGCTTCGCGGCGAGCGCATCGATGGCAATCTCCAACGCCCACGCCCCCTGCGGATGCCCCGGCCCGCGAAACGCCCGCTGCGGCCCGGCATTCGTGTAGACGCTCTGGTTCTCGCAGCGGACATTCGAGCACTTGTAGAGTTCACGGATGACGAAGTCGACGCCGCCCGTGCCGCTGCCCGAATACGCCCCGCCCGATCCGACAACCGACGACTGGAAGGCGACGAGAGTGCCGTCCTTCTTCGCGCCCACCTTGAGCGTGATGGTGTTGCCGGGTCTGTTACCCATCGACTGGCATTCCTGCTCCCGCGTGACGAAGAGCCGGACCGGCCGCCGGGTCTTCCGGGCGAGCAGTGCCGCCATCACGCTGTACTTGCCCGCGTCGAGCTTGCCGCCAAATCCGCCGCCCATGTAGTGGCCGATCGCCCGCACATTGGCCAACGGCAGACCCAGCGCTCGCGCCATCGTGGCCTGGACCGCGTAGACCCCTTGCGTCGATTCCCAAATCGTGAGGTGGTGCCCATCCCACTTCGCCACGCAGCCGTGCAGCTCCATCGGGTTGTGCAGTTCATACGGGGTGCTGAACGAGTACTCGACCACTACGTCGGCCGTCTTGAAGGCAGCCGCCACGTCGCCCCGCTGGTACGCCGCGGGAGCCTGGGGTTTGTTGCCGCCTTCGCGAACCGCCGGTGCATCCGGCTTCAGCGCGTCCTCGACGCTGGTCACATGCTTGAGTACGTCGTAGTCGACCTTGATGGCGCGAATCGCGTCCCATGCCTGGTAGATCGTGTCGGCGGCGACGGCGGCGATCTCGTCGCCCTGGTATCGGGCATGCGAATCGAACAACCGGCTCGCGAACCCTCCGCCGCCGCTGAACCACGGGATGTTGGTTCCCGCCACCCCATCCTTGAGGATGCTCTGGACGCCCGGCATCTTCTCGGCGTCGCTCGTGTCGACGGTCTTGACCATCGCGTGGGCGTGCGGACACGACAGGATCGCGGCGTGCAGCATGTCCGGGAGCACGACGTCCGACGGAAAGACGGCCTTGCCGCTCACGCGGTCGAACGCGTCAATCCGGACGATCGGCTTGCCGACAACCTTGGTCTCGCCCCAGGGCTCCGGGGGCGACGCGGGTGCCTGCGTTTCGGGGAGCGGCCCGTCCCAGTAGTAGGTGTCATCGAGCTTCATGGCTCACCTCCCCTGCTGTTTCAGGTCGGCCGCCTTCGCGACCGCCTTGAAGATATGCGCGTACGCGCCACAGCGGCAGATGTTGCCGGCCATCCCCTGGCGGATGTCGTCGATCGTGGGTGACGGGTTGACGCGCAGGAGGCCCTCGGCGGCCATCACCTGGCCCGGCGTGCAATACCCGCACTGGAACGCGTCTTCGTCGGCAAACGCCTGTTGCGTCGTGCCCAGTTCCTCGCCCTTCATCACGCCTTCAATCGTCGTGATGTCGTGCCCGTCGGCTTCAACGGCGAGCGTCATGCAGGCGTACCGGGCCTTGCCGTCGATCAGCACCGTGCACGCGCCGCATTCGCCGCGCTCGCAGCCCACCTTTGTGCCAGTGAGGCCGAGTTGGTCGCGCAGCACGAACAGCAGCGACCATCGCGGCTCGACCAGCATCTTGTGGCGGCGACCGTTGACGGTGAGGGCGATCGTGCTGACCTCACCAGCGGGGATCTCGGTTATCGGGGGCGGCTCGGCCGGCGCAGCCGAGGCGATCGTGACGGCGGCGGCGGCACCGATAGCACCGGTTCCCACCGACGCGATGAAGCCGCGACGGCTGACGCCGGTTGTCGGCGACGCCTCCTTGTCCTTCTCGTCGTGATTCATGCAGACCTCCAAACACGCCCCGCGTGAGGGGCGGGGGAATTATATCCTCCGTGGTTCCGTCAGAACGACGGTTCCTCCGCGTCCCCGCAGATCCCCTCGAATCCTGTCTACCGACCGTCTACCGACTACTGTCTACGGTCTACTTTCCTCACACCAACAGCCGTCCCCCCTCCATCACCTTGTGATCGTCGAACCAGACGGTCGGCTGCTTGATCAATCCATCGAGGTGGCTCGCGACGCGGACGCTCCCCCCCATCGATTTGTTGTCGCCAAAGGCGATGTGGATCGTGCCCATCACCTTCTCGTCTTCGAGAATCACGCCCGTGAGGATCGCGCGGTCGTTTGTGCCGACGCCGAATTCGGCCACTGTGCGGGCATCCTTTCCGTGCGGCTCGAGCAACTCGACCAGCCGCCGCGCCGAGGCGCCTCCGGTGATGTCGGTGGCGAATCCATCCTTCACCGTGATGCGGATGGGCTCGTCAACCATGCCGACGCTCGCCATCGACCCGTCCACCACGACGATGCCGCGTGAGAGGCCTTCGACGGGCGCAAGGTAGGCCTCGCCGGTCGGCAGGTTCCCCCAGAGGCCCTTCTCGCGGAACAGGCCCGAGCTGGCGTGGGCCTCACGGCCCTCGATCGGCAGCGTCACGTCGGTTCCGGCCGGCGCGGTCACGCGGACGACCTTTGTCTGGCGCATCAGATCGCAGATGCGAATCGTGCGGGCGGCAATCTCCTTGTAGTCCGCGTTCATGCAGCGGACCATCACCTCTTCGGTGACGCCCGGGAGTGTCGCGACGCGCACACCCTTTGCGCTGGCGGCGCGGCGCGAATCGGTGTGCGTCAGCGACTTGGAGGTCGGACAGAGCACGACGTCCACCTGCGTCATCAGGGCCGCCACTTCCGCGGGCGGTTCGGCGCCGTTGCTCTGGCGCGGCGTCATCTCGATGAGGAGCACCTCGCTGGTGAGCTCCCGGGCAGCCTCGAACATGGCGTAGCCAATAGTCCTGAGCGGGGCGTCGGTGACGACCAGGACGCGCTCGCCTGAGCGAACGCCCATGCAGTCACGGACGGCGATGAGGGCAGCGGAATGAAGCGCGGACGAGATGATCATAGGCGGATTCTACTCGATGACAGACGCGAGGACGCCCCTGGGGCGCCGAAGCTGCCAGCGGCAGCGAAGGCGGCTGTGCTACAGTTTCCAAAGCCCCGCAGGCAAAGGAGCCTCAGATGTCTAATGCTATCGATGGACTGAAACCGGCCGGCCTCTGGAAGTGGTTTGCTGAACTCGCGAAGATCCCCCGTTGTTCCACAGATGAAGCGGCGGCGGCGGCATTTGTGTTCAATACGGCCAAGAAGCTCGGGCTCGACTGTCAGCAGGACAGCGTCGGCAACGTCGTCGTCCGCAAGTCGGCATCGGCAGGACGGGCTGGCGTGCCGATGATCTGCCTGCAGGGCCATCTCGACATGGTGGGCGAGAAGCGGCCCGACAAGGTCCACGACTTCGCGAAGGATCCCATCACGCTCGTGCGCAAGGGCAACACGATGATGGCCGATGGCACCACGCTCGGCGCAGACAACGGGGTCGCCGTCGCCACGAACCTGGCGATCATGGAAGACAAGACGCTGGTGCACGGCCCGCTCGAGTTCCTCTTCACGATCGATGAGGAAATGGGCCTCAATGGCGCGAACAACCTCCAGCCCGGATTCCTGAAGAGCAAGACGCTGATGAACCTCGACTCCGAAGAGGAGGGGGCGGTCTACGTCGGGTGCTCGGGCGGCAAGGATTCCGCCGGCACATGGACGCTCGAGACCGACGCGGCGCCGGCCGGGTCGGTGGCGCTCGAAGTGAAGATCGGCGGTCTGCGCGGAGGCCACTCCGGCCTCGAGATCGACAAGGGCCGCGGCAATGCGCTCAAGATCCTGAACCGGGTCGTCATGAGGCTCGGTGCGGTCGGCGGCCGCCTGGCGCGCATCGACGGCGGTAACAAGCGCAATGCGATTCCGCGTGATGCGGTCGCGCTGCTGTTCGTGCCGAAAGCCAGGCTTGCCGACGCCAACGCCATCGTCGCGGAGTTGAACGCGACGTGCCGCGCCGAACTGGCGACGGTTGAGCCGGGTCTCGAGATCACGGCCGCCGTGATCAAGGCCCGCGGCAAGGTGTTCAAGAAGAGTCTCCAGAAGAAGCTGACGCAGGTCATCGCGGGCCTGCCGCACGGCGTGATCAAGATGAGCGCCGATATCCCCGGGCTGGTGGAGACCTCGACCAACGTCGCCGTCATCACGACCGGCAAGAAGACTGTCACGCTGGCGACCAGCCAGCGCAGCTCCGTGGCATCGGAGATTGTCGAGATCGCCGACAGCGTCCGGGCGGTCTTCGAAATGGGAGGCGCGACGGTCTCAGGGTCGGACGGTTATCCGGGCTGGAAGCCGAATCTGGACTCGGCCATCCTCAAGACCGCCATCGCCACCTACAAGCAGCTCTCCGGCAAGGAGCCGGCCGTCAAGGCCATCCACGCCGGGCTCGAGTGCGGCATCATCGGCGAGAAGTACCCGGGTATGGACATGGTGTCGTTCGGGCCGACGCTCGAAGGCGTGCACTCGCCCGACGAGAAGATCTACATCGATACGGTGGAGAAGTACTGGAACTTCCTGCTGGCGATTCTGGGGAACGTGAAGTAGAGCGAGGTTCGGGAGGCGTTTGCCGAAGCCGGCTGCGCGGGGCCGCGGAGGAAACCGTCGTTCCGCCGACGACATCACCATGCTCTGCTACCCTCCCCCGAAGGGCGGCAGCCCGTGCAGGATCGAGGCGATGATCGCCGCGAGGGTGGCCAGGACACAGCCGACGGCGATGAGCATGTGGTCGAGACGCTCCGGCTTGAGAGGGTCGAGGATCTTCCCCATCAGGTAGCCGCCGGCAAACCCGCCGGCATGCGCCCAGTTGTCGATGCCGGGCATGATGAATCCAAACACCCCGAGCATCAACGCGTACCGCAGCGCCTCGCCGTGGATCAGGCTGCTGCCCGATCGGCGGCCGTAGTACATGAGCGCACCGAGCAGGCCAAAGATGGGTGCTGAGGCTCCGACGGTAAATCCCGCGCCGCCCAGGATCGGGATGCCTCCGAGCACGACCCACGCGCAGGAACTCGCGGCAAAACCAACAGCGCCTGCGATCGTGTAGATGATTACCATGCGGCCCGCGCCGTACATCTCGGCGCACGCGGGTCCGAGCTGCCTCACCCATAGCATGTTGAACAGGATGTGGAGGAGGCCGGCGTGGAGCCACCCGGCGCTGAGCACGGTCCACCAGCGTCCCGCTCCGAACACCGGAAGGCCGCCACTCTCCCCGAACAGGAAGAGCGCCGTGGAACTCGGCGAGAGGAACGAGAACAGCCCGCCCATCCGGATGTTCGGCCCCGACATGAGCAGCATCGCGACGTAGAGGCCGCTCGATCCCCAGATGACGAGCGGCACGAATCCGAGATCGTTGCCCAGCCGCCTCAGTAGCGGCGCGTAGCCCCACAATCCGGGGTTCCGGCGTCCGCAGTT
Source organism: Acidobacteriota bacterium (assembly GCA_026393755.1). Lineage (NCBI taxonomy): Bacteria > Pseudomonadati > Acidobacteriota > Acidobacteriota bacterium. The sequence continues at coordinate 184,102 of JAPKZO010000006.1, read as the reverse complement.
GTAGCAAACCGCGTCGCTGACGCCCACCAGGTTGCCGCACGATGTACACACGACCGAGCCGCTGGTCTTTCGTCCGAGCATGTCCCCTCTCCTGGAGATCATACCCTGTGAAGGCCCGGTTCCCCGCAGGCGGCGCGCCCGTCAGTAGTTGCCGCCAAAGCGTGGATTGACGACGTTGTTGTAGATCGATCCGAAGGTGTAGGAAATCCCGAAGTACACCGAGTATTGGAACGACGTCGCCAGCTGGCGTTGGCGCACCAGAATCTCCTCGGTTGTTGCCTCACCTTTGGGCAGGTAGAGCTGGTCCCGAAGAAACGACGACCAGCTGTTGATATTGAACGACAGACCCTTGCCCAGCCGCAGGGACACACCGCCATACGCTTCGAGCCGGTACTTGTCCAGCTGTGACAAGTACTGTGATCCGTCCAGCTGAAAGCTCACCTGCCCCCACGGCTGGCGTGCCTCGATGTTCAGGCTGAGCTTGTGATTGGGCAGTGTCTCCGACACTTTGTCGTAGAGGGTGATCTCCTCGTAGGCGAACGACGTCACCCCGAGCGAGTACTGCAGCGTCATGATGCGCCGGGTCGATTCGGCATACGGGAAGAAGTTGTACTCAATCGCAGGCGCCGCGCTGACGACCCGCTTCTGGTTGGTGTACGTCGACGATTGCAGCGACGCCCGTCCGCCAGCCGACCAACGCGGTCCGAGGCTTTTCACCACGAGAGCGCCGATGTTGGAACTGCGCGTCACACTCTTGTAGGTCTCCCCTTCATCGAGGTCGTAGCTGCTTTGCCGGTACGAGGCGCTGGACGAGAGACTCACCTTCCAGGCCTCGGTCGTGCGATTGGCCGAAGCGCTGCCCGAGTACGACTGGCTGTTCGACGATTCCTCGCCGTACACGCTCCCGTTGAACGATACCCGCATCACCCAGAAGTTCCAGGCGTCGTCGGTGGGCTTCTTCGCCAGGCCGCCCTTCGCGGATGCGGTCGCGCCGACGGTCAGCGAATCGGCGGCCGACGAGTGGGCCACGTATCGCATCAGGCCGAGCTTGATCTTCTGGACCAGGCCCGATCGAATCGCGTCGCTCGTGCTGTCCGGCGGCGACACATAACGGAGACGATCGTCCACCCGCGCAAAGGGACCAAGGCCAATGAAGGCCAGCGTCACCTGGTTGCCGCCCGAGCCGGTGCTCTGGCCAGTGATCAGGATGTGCACGTCGGCGACCGTTCGGTCACGAACGTGATCGATGTAGGTCAGGTTCGTCCGGAAGTACTCGGAGTCGCAATCCCAGAACCCGCTGCAGTCGATGAACACCTTGACGCGGCCATCGACGTCTCGCACCGCAGGCGGCGCCGCGGGAGGCGGAGATCCGGGGGGCGGAACCTGGGCCTCAGCGCTGGACGGAAGGAGCGTCATGCAAAATAGCAGCCATAGCGACAGCGCACACAGGGCGGCTCGGGTCATTCGGATCCTCGCGGAGGCTGAGACACACTACGCGCTACTCGGGCTTTAGACACCGGCGCACCGCTTTCGGTTTGGTCTGTCGCCAGACATTCGACGGGGCGGGCGGTATACTGCGGTTCGTCGGTTCGGTTCCCGCCCCGCGTAAGGAGCCTATTATGCGCCGCATCGCCGTCGCTCTTGCCGCCTGCGTCTTCATCACGCTCGCCCCGGCCGGGCGCGTGCAGTCGGCCTCCCCGTTCGACGCGTGGTTCACGGTCGACACGATGCGCCTGGACTACTTCCACAGCGGCGGGCGCGGCACCGAGATTGTGGCGCTCGACCGCATATTGAATGACGGCGCCTGGCCCGGAAACCGGACGCGGCTCGTCGACGACACCAACCTCGGCAACTACCTCTTCGAGGTCATCGACCGCGACACCAACCAGGTGATCTACTCGCGGGGATTCGCCTCGATCTTCGGCGAGTGGGAAACCACCGGCGATGCCAAAGACAGCTACGGGACGTTTCAGGAATCCCTGCGGTTCCCGTGGCCGAAACACCCAGTGCAGGTCGTGCTGAAGAAGCGGGATCGCCTGAACGCGTTCCACGAGTTGTGGTCGACGCTGGTCGATCCGGACTCGCGACTCGTCAACAGGGCGCGCCTCGCGCCGATGGGCAAGGTCGTGACGTTGTGGGAAAACGGCCCCGCCGCCACGAAAGTTGACCTGCTGCTGCTCGGCGACGGCTACACGGAAGCCGAGATGCCGAAGTTCATTGCCGACGCCCGGCGTCTGGCCGAGACGATGTTCACCGTCGAACCGTACAAGAGCCGTCGCAGCGACTTCAACGTGCGCGCGCTGGCGGTGCCGACGACCGAGAGCGGCATCCATAACCCGCGCACGGGGACGGCGCGGCGCACGCCGCTTGGCACGTCCTACAACATCTTCGACAGCGAACGGTACGCGTTGACCATGGACAACCGGGCGTGGCGCGACATCGCGTCGGCGGCGCCGTACGATGCGGTGGAGATCCTCATCAACAACCGCTACTACGGGGGCGGCGGCATCTTCAACGATCACGCGACGGTGGCGGTCGACTCGGGCTCGGCGGACTACATCTTCGTGCACGAGTTCGGCCACCACTTTGCCGGCCTCGGCGACGAGTACTACACGTCTGACGTGGCATTCGAAACGGGGTCCGCCGAGAAGATCGAGCCGTGGGAACCAAACATCACGGCCCTGCACAATCCCGCCGCGCTGAAGTGGAAGGACCTGGTCGAGGCGGGCACGCCGCTGCCGACGCCATGGGAAAAAGGTGCCTACGAGAAGCACGAGATCGAGTACCAGGCCGAGCGGCGCCGGCTGCGCGCGACGAGTGCGCCAGAGACCGAGATGGACACGCTCTTTCTCGCGCTGGAAACGTGGGACACGAAGTTCCTGTCGTCGATGAAGTTCTCGGGCAAGGTCGGGGCGTTCGAAGGCGCCGCCTACGAGCCGAAGGGCCTGTACCGGCCCGAGGCGGACTGCATCATGTTCACGCGGGACAAGGTCGGATTCTGCCGCGTGTGCCGGCGGGCCATCAGCCGCGTCATCGATCTGCTTACGGCGCCGTAGCGGGCCTCGCCGCGATCTCGCGGCGCAGGTCTTCGACGAGGCGGTGCAGTGTATCGAGCTTGGCCAGGAGTTCATCGTGACGGCGAACCCGCGTCGTGGCTGTCCGGGGCGAGAAGGTGACCGACCCGCCGGGCTCAAGCACGCCCCGATCCACGTCTTCGAGCGACAGGTAGCCCTGCTTGTGGGCGGCGGACGTGAGTTCATCCACCGTGATGAGTTCCCGTTCCATCGCCTGCGTGTCCACCACCCCATCCTGGATGAGCGCAGTCGGAGTGCCTTCGACCAGGCGCTCAAGTCGCGGATGACGGAACGTCCACCGGACGACCAGATAGTTCACCACCAGCAGCGTCGACGCGCCGATCAGGCCGCCGACCACGCTGTTGTCGGCGCCGATGATGGCGTTCTGGACGGTGTTCGAGATGGTCAGGAGCACGACCAGGTCGAACGGATTCAGTTGCGCCAGCTCGCGCTTGCCCGCCAGCCGAAGCCCGACGATGAGAAACAGGTACACGATGATCGGGCGCAGAATCTTGTCGACAATGGGAATGCCCGGGACAACGATGTCGTTCCAAATATTGGTGTCCATCGCGAGGCGCCTCCACAACGTTGATCGCTGGACCAAGTGTCGGCCACCAGCATACACGCAGCCCCGCGGTCTCGGTTGTGGCTGAAGCGGTACGGGGACGGCGAACGACGCGATTACCGCGTTCGGCCTGCGATCAACCCGTCGCGACGGGTTCCGGTTCGACGATCACGGCGTGCTCGGTCTGGGCGGCCCGCTCAACCAGCCGAATCCACACAAGCAGGTCGCCGGCAGTGTACGGCAAACCAGCCACGAGCGGCTTGCCGGCGGCCGATTCGCTCGATGTCCACGCCGCTCGCGACACGTCCAGCACGTCCACCATGTACCGCCCGGCGGGCACATTCAAGATCAACTGCGAGGGAAACGTCTCACGCGGATCGGGATGCGGCTGACACCACAGGCAGTACACACCGTCGCCGACGAGGGCTCCGGCGCGTGTCACCCACGCGGGCCAGTGACTGACCAGGGATGCCGGCGCGGGGCGCACGGCGTCCATGTCACACCCCGGTGGTGGTTCGACAGCCGCCATCGCAGCCCGCGCGCTGGCGAGGAGTTGGTCGGCCGGAATGGCCTTGGGAAGATGTCCATGTATTGGCATAAGTCACGCCTGTCATCGAAGAAGTGGTCCCATTCCTGACGGACTGTAAGCCTCGCCTGACCCTGGTCCTCTAAAACCGCACCCGGGAAGTCGACGGCACGCGTGTAGGGTGAAACCTGTCCTTGAAACCGGACCGAGGGGCCGAACCGCCGACAGCGGTGAAGACACTCGCCCGCTGCAGGGGCCAATTCGCAGCATCCCGCAGACCTCGGATCCTGTCAAGGAGAAACGAGGGGAGCAACCCGCCCGCCAATGAGGTATCGTCTTGGCCGCGCGGCATACCCGCCGCCGATCGCGGCGAGGGAGGACAACCGGCATGGCCTGGGTTCAGGTGTACGACCCGTTCGGACAGGCATGGCTCAGCACAATCGCCGCGGCCCTGCCCATCGTCTTGCTGCTGGCGACGCTTGGGCTGATGAAATGGCCGGCCCATCGCGCGGCGTTGCTGGGGCTCGGATCGGCGCTCGTCGTCTCGGTGGGCCTGTTCGGGATGCCGGTCCGCATCGCCGTCGAGACGACGCTTTACGGGGCGGCCTACGGACTGTTCCCGATCGGCTGGATCGTTGTCGCCGCCATCTTCCTCTACAACCTGTCGGTGACGTCAGGGACGTTTGCCGTCGTGAAACAGTCGGTCGCCCGGTTATCGTCTGATCGTCGCATCCAGGCGCTGCTGGTGGCTTTCTCGTTTGGTGCGTTCATCGAAGGCGCGTCCGGATTCGGCACGCCGGTGGCCATCTCGGCGGCATTGTTGATGGGCCTGGGGTTCACGCCGTACCACGCCGCCACGCTCTCGCTGATCGCCAATACCGCGCCCGTAGCATTTGGCGCCATCGGCACGCCGATCCTCACGCTGGCGTCGGTCACTGGACTGCCGGCGTTCACACTCGGCGCGATGGCCGGCCGCCAGCTTCCGCTTGTCTCGGTGCTGATTCCGGCGTGGCTGGTCGTTGTAATGAGCGGGTGGCGCGGGCTACGCAGCGTGTGGCCCGCTGTCCTGGTGTGCGGCGGCAGTTTCGCGGTCGTGCAGTTTGTCTGGAGCAACTGCGTCGGCCCCGAACTGGTGGACATCGCCGGCGGGCTGGTCTCGATCGCCTGCGTGGGTCTCTTGTGCGTGAAATGGCAACCACGTGATCACGCAGGGGCCGCCGACGCGAGTCGCGTCGAGCCCATTCCCCGTCGTCTGCTGGTTCGCGCGTGGCTGCCGTGGATCCTGCTGAGTGTATTCGTCACGATCTGGGGCTTGACCCCCGTCAAACGGATGCTTACCACCGGATCCTGGTCGCCGGGAGATCGAGCGGCTGTTTCGGTGTCGCGATGGCTCGCGCCCCAACTCGATGTGCCTGGATTGCACAGGCGTGTCTTCAGGGAATACCCGGTCGTGCCGTCCCCAGTCGAGACCGCGCGAATCAACGACGCCGCATACCAGCAACGCCACGCCGAACCGGCGGTGTTCACGGGTAACTGGCTGTCGGCCACTGGCAGCGGCATCGCACTGGCGGCGCTGGCGACCGCATGGCTGCTGCGCATTCCGAGACGGACCGTCGTCAAGGTCGCTCGCGACACGATCAAGCAGATGCGGCGGTCGTTGCTCACGATCAGCCTGATGATGGCCCTTGGTTTCGTGACGAGGTACGGAGGCACCGACGCAACGCTCGGGCTGTCGTTTACGGGGACCGGCGTGATGTACCCGTTCTTCGCCGCGATGCTCGGCTGGCTGGGAGTGGCGCTCACCGGTTCCGATACGAGCTCGAACGTGCTGTTCGGCAGCCTGCAGCGAATCACGGCCGAACAACTCGGCCTGAATCCCGTCTTGATCGCCACGGCCAACAGCACAGGCGGTGTGATGGGCAAGATGATCGACGCGCAGACAATTGTCGTCGCTGGGGCGGCCACCGGGCAGCCCGGACAGGAGGGCACCTTGTTGCGCGCCGTGTTCTGGCACAGCCTGGCGCTGGCCGTGATCATGGGGTTGATCGTGCTGGCTCAGGCGTACCTGTTTCCCTGGATGATCCCGAAGCCATAGGTGACGCGGGTGACCGGCACGATTACGCGGGGCGCCGGCCCCAGTCACGCTTGACGAGCGCGCCCACCAGGCAGACCCACAGCGAGACGTACATCACGTTTCGCGCGAGCAACGCAACCATGACCCACGTGCTCATGATGTTGAGCTCCGCACTCCCGCCTCCCTCGTAGACCAGCAGCGTCAGAGCCGCACAGACCAGGAGCCACGCACCCACGGCGAAGAAGCGGCGCGTCGTGGCGCAGGCTTCCACCGCGGCGAGCGCCATCACTGGAATGGCCCAGAGCAGGAACTGAGGCGAGAAGACCTTGGACACGACCACGACGCCGGCCAGCGCCAGGGTCGCCTGTGCATACGATCGTTCTCCATCGAAGCGCCCGCGGAGCACGAGCGCCCACGCGGCGAACAGGAACGGCACGAGAACCATGGACAGCGATGCCGCCCCCATGACCGCGGCTTCCGCCTCACCGGCAAGCTCCCACGAGCCGAAACGGATCACGACGCCGGCTGGGTAACCCGCCAGCGAGAGCAGCCACATGACGCTTGCCCATGTCGACCCAATCTCGAGGCCCCGGGCGCCGTGGTAGCCGAGGAACGTGAATGCGGGGCTGCCGACGCGCCAGTAGACCAGGGCCGCCGGCCCAACGGCCACGGCCAGGAACAGTGCGACGCGCAGGACGACCGATCGGAATCGGGTGCGCGTGAGCAGTTCGCTCATCACGAAGAGGGGCGCCACGACTGCCGGGAACAGCTTGTAGGCGGTTCCCAGTCCGATGGCCACGTACGCACCCGCAAGCCACCAGCTCGCGTCCGGACTCGTGGCCTTCCGAACATTCAGACCTTCGTGGTTCGAGGTGTCCGCCGCACCCTGAGCCCGTGCCACCTCGGACGTGCCGACGACCTCGTTCCCGGGACGGGCCACGAGCCAGGCCGCCAGCGCCGTCGCCGCGAAGAGCAGCACGCCCATATCCAGCCTGTCGTACAGCTCATGTGCGAGGATCAGTGTGACGCCGATGTAGAGGCACGCGAAGGGCGTCAGAAGCGATGGCCGCCTTCTCGACACGATCCAGGCGAGGAGCGCAAACGACACGATGTCGGCTGTCGCCATGAGCGCACGAAAGCGGAAGTAATAGGCCAGCCGATCAACGGTCCCCGGCACCTGCATCACCCACCAGGCCAACGGCGGGTACTCGATCGGAAAGTCCACGAACGCCGTCCGCCCGGCAGCCGCCTGCACGATCCAGCCGAAGTAGATGCGAATATCGCTGGGATGCGGAGCATACCAGAACAGGAGTCCGGCCCGGGAAACGGCAAAGGCTGCGGCCACCGTGAGGCCTGCCGAAGATCCGAGCCAGCGCCGAAGCGCGGAGACCTGATGGGTAATCTGTGCTGCCCCTTCAATAGAGCCGGCGCCACGTGTAGAACATCACCGCCGAAAAACCCTGAAGCACGGCGAATGCCGCAATCCACGACGATCGATGCTTCGCGGGGATCAGGGTGGCGAGCCAGAGGAACACCGGAAACAAGGTCGAGGTCAGTCGCGCCAGCGATAACGTCGTGCCCGACGACAGTGGCGCGGCAACGTTGACGAGAATGAATACGCCGTAGACCACTCCCAGCTTCCGGGCGACGGGCCAGACCGCCGCCAGCGCGAGGAGCGCGGCGACGGTGTTGATGAAGTCGATCGGCATGGACGTCACGTACCCCTGCAGGCCGAACTGGGTGACCCAGTCATAGTGCGTCACCAATAGGTCCCACACGCCCGTCTTTCCCCGTCCCCACATCTCGTGGAGCCGAAGCCACGTCAATGGATCTCCGGTCAGGGAGTACGCGAACGCCGAGTACGCGCCCATCCCGGCAAGGGGCATCAATGCCGCGAGCACGCCGGCTGCGGGTGGCGCCCACGCGCGAGGCTGGAGTTCCAGACGCGCCGGTGGTGCCGGGGCGGCGCCCAAAGCGCGGGACGCGCGCCGCGCTTTGAATGCACTGAGGGCCGCAGAAGTCAGGAGGATCGCCGTCAGCAGAAACCCGTTTGGCCTCGTCAGCCCTGCCACCAGACCCCACGCCGACGATTTGGCCCACTCAGATCGGCGGAAGTGATAGAACGCGCCGACCGTCGCAAGCAGGTACAGCGACTCGGTGTAGATGGCGCTGTAGAACACGGCGAAGGGCGAGAAGGCCAGCAGCAGCAGCGCAGTTTCAGCCTGCTCGGCGCCGAGTTCCTCGCGGGCCAGGCGGAACAGGTAGACGAGCGCGCCGAAGAACGATGCCAGCGAGACGAGCGCGGCACCGGTCGCGACGTCGCCGACCGCCCAGCCGACCGCCCGAGACGCCATCGGGTATCCCGGAAAGAACGCGAACCGCATTTGATGACGCAGCGTTCCATCCCACTGATACCCTTCGGACGCGATTCCGAGGTACCACTCGGCGTCCCATTTCGCCATCACGTTGACGGCCTCGTTCGACGCGAGGCGCGGCCGTTCGCGATCGATTGGATAGCCGATGGCAACCACCGCCAGGTAGCCGGCCAGCAGGACGGCGCCCCGGCTCGCGACGAAGGGGAAAACGGCTCCCCTCACCGCGGATGAACGGCTGAGACCGACGAACCGAACCCACAGAGTCCGCGGGTTCGGAGGCCGCCATTGGAAAGCCGAGTGCGCGGCGCGGCGAATCGCCGTCCAGATCAGGACTGGCAACGGCTGTTTGCGAAACAACAGGTGGCGAAGCACCGCGACGCCGGCGGCCCACAAGAAGAGGCGCCATGGCGATCGTATCGACACGATCGCGGGGCCCAGCCGGAAGCGGAGGCCGCCGCTGGTCGCCAACATGACGCCGACCACGCACAGCGCGACGGTGAGCAGGTCCAGACACGTGGCCCACCACGGCACGGGTGCGTTTATGCGGTCTTCGGCTACGGCCCTCATGCTCGAACGATGCGCCTTTCAGTGGTGGCCACGCGAGCTGTCGCGAAGCTTACAGAGTATAGCTTGCTGTCGGTGCGGCTTGACAAGGGCGGGGACGTTCACCACACAATGGCCGCCGATGGGACCAGGAGTTGGACAAGCTGTTGTGGCGAGGCGTGCCGTCAGAGTCGCCTCCTGGGTGTTCGCGATCGCGATGCTCGTTGGAACCTGGTTCCTCATCTCCGTCATCGAGGATGCCAGCTGGGGCGCCGGCGACCGTCGCGCGCTCGTGACCGTGGCGCTCCTGGTCCTCACGATGACCTTTGCCGCGATCGCGGGACGCACACGCCGGCGAACAGGATCGACCCGACCGGCGATCGGCCTCGTTGCGGCGATCCTCGTGGGCGCCGCGTGTCTGCCCGCGCTGCGAACCCAGGTGGAACTCGGCGTCACGCGGTTCAAAGCCCCGCACTTGAATGACATTCCGCTGACGACCATGGCCGCCGCGCGGGTGATGGCGTCCGGCCGCAATCCGTATTCGACTCCGGTGGATCCGCGCGCGGAGAGCGCCGAACAGGGCAGGAACTACGACGGTTTCAAGTACCTGCCGATGATGGCGGTGGCGTTCGCGCCCGCGGCGTTGCTGGACAGCGCGCGGGGGGTGATTGTCATCAACGCCTGCCTGCACATTGCGACGGCCGTCCTGATCTTCGCGGCGGCTCGCATCCTGGCAGGTTCGCTGGCGGCGTCGTTCGGCCTGATCCTCTATCTGTGGCTGTCACTGGTGCCACGGCAGATGTTCACTCCCGGCGTGACCGACTACGCGGCCGTCGTGCCGCTCCTTGTGGCATTTCTTGTGACGGACCGGCGAGCCTGGCTGGCGGGGTTGCTGGTCGGCCTGTCGTTGTCCGCCAAACTCGTCCCGGCGGCGGCGGTTGCGGCAATCATCGCCCCGGCCGCGCCTCCCTGGCGCCCGGGCCCGGGACGCCGCTACTGGTCGGGGTTCATCTGCGGCTGTCTGCCGTCGCTGGCGTACCTGCTGTGGGCGCCCGGCGATCTGATCAGTAATGTGCTGCTCTTCAACCTCTCGCGTCCGGCGGATTCCACCAGCTGGCTCTTCGAACATCCGAACTGGTGGCGGACGGCCGCCACGGTCGGACTGGCCGCGTTGTTCAGCTCGGTCGCGTTGGTCAGGTGGGGGGCGAAGCCGGATCTTCGCGGGCGAGCCCTGCTCATCGTCGTCGTCACGATGGGGACCACGCTGCTTGGCCCGGTCGACCATGGAAACTACCAGCTGTGGTGGATTCCCTGGCTGTCGATTCTCTTCGCGAGCTCCGTTGGCCCGTTCCTGGTCGTCAAGACCTGATCTTGGGACGCATGTTGGCCGCCAGGATCCGCTTGCGCACGCGGATGGACTTCGGCGTCACTTCAACCAGTTCGTCGTCGTTGATGAACTCGATGGCCTGCTCCAGGCCGAGGACGCGGGGCGGCACCAGCCGGATGGCCTCGTCCGCGGTTGACGCCCGCATGTTGGTCTGCTTCTTTTCTTTGGTGACATTGACGTCGAGATCGTTGGAGCGGGCGTTTTCGCCGATCACCATGCCTTCGTAGACCGGGGTCGCCGGCTCGATGAAGATCTCGCCGCGTTGCTGCAGATTGTAGATGGCGTAGGAGGTGGCCTGGCCGGCCCGATCGGACACCAGCGCGCCGGTCTGCCGCGCAGGGATGGGGCCATACCACGGCCGCCAGCCGTGGAACAGGTGGTTCAGGATGCCCGTGCCGCGCGTATCGGTCATGAACTGCGAGCGGAATCCAATCAGGCCGCGGGTGGGAATCTCGAAGTCCATGCGGACGCGGCCGCTCCCGTGATTCACCATCCTGGTCATCGTGCCTCGGCGGCCGCCGAGTTGGGCAATGACCACGCCCTGGTACTCTTCCGGCACGTCGATGATGAGGTCTTCGACCGGCTCGACGACCTTGCCGTTCTCTTCCTTGGTCACGATCTCCGGGCGCGACACCTGCAACTCGTAGCCTTCGCGCCGCATCATCTCAATCAGAATCGACAACTGCAGTTCACCGCGCCCGATGACTTTCGCCTGCTCCGGCGATTCGGCATCCTCGACGCGGATCGACACGTTGCCCAGCAGTTCCTTGTTCAGACGATCACGGACCTGGCGCGACGTGACGAACTGCCCGTCGCGTCCGGCCATCGGCGACGTATTGACGCCGAAGACCATCGAGACCGTCGGTTCGTCGATCGCCAGCGGCGGAAGCGGGTCGGGCCGCTCCGCATCGGTGATGGTCTCGCCGATGGTGATGTCGGCGATGCCCGCAAGACAGACGATGTCGCCGGCGGCGGCTGTCTGGATCTCGACGCGTTTCAGTCCGTCGAAGGCGTACAGCTTGGTCACCTTCGTCAGTTGCAGGACGCCGTTCAACTTGCTGACCGCCACGGTGTCGCCGATCGTCACGCGACCGTTGAAGATCCGCCCGATGGCAATGCGGCCGATGTAATCGCTGGCATCGAGATTGGCGACAAACAGCTGCAGCGGCGCGTCCGCGTCGCCGACCGGCGGCGGCACGTGCGCCACGATGGCGTCGAACAGCGGCCGGAGGTCGGTGCCGGGTGTTGCGATGTCGGCCGTCGCGGTGCCGGTTCTGGCGTTCGTGTACAAGACGGGAAAGTCCAGCTGCGCCTCGGTCGCATCCAGATCGATGAACAGGTCGTAGACCTCGTTCAGCACTTCCTGAGAGCGCGCGTCCTGACGATCGATCTTGTTGATGACGACGATGGGCGTCAGCCGCCGCTCGAGCGCCTTGCGCAGCACGTACCGCGTCTGCGGCAACGGCCCTTCCGACGCATCGACGAGCAGGAGCACGCCGTCCACCATCGAAAGCGTCCGCTCGACCTCCCCCCCGAAATCGGCGTGACCCGGCGTGTCGACGATGTTCACCAGAATGTCGGCGTAGTGGAGCGCGGTGTTCTTGGCGAGGATCGTAATCCCGCGCTCGCGCTCGATGTCGGTGTTGTCCATCGCACGTTCAGCCACGCGCTCGTTGGCGCGGAACGTTCCGCTCTGGAACAGCAGCGCGTCCACCAGCGTGGTCTTGCCGTGATCGACGTGCGCGATGATGGCGACGTTGCGCCGGCTGGGATTGGCGACCGTCGGACGCGCTGTTTCGGGATTGGGCATCTCTCCAGTATACGCCGCGAAATGGGGTCGGACCTATTTTCACGTTCATCCATTGACTCCTCTTGTGTGGCAGAACGTGAAAATCGGCCCGACCCCGTCTGTATACTGAGGGGATGGATGATTCTCCGGTCCGGCGGACCGCCCTGATCACCGGCGCATCGGCCGGCATCGGGATGGCCTTTGCCCACGTGTTTGCGGAACATGGCTGTGATCTGGTGCTGACCGCCCGCCGAGGCGACCGGCTCGCTGAGCTTGCCGGAACCATCTCCGCCAAGTACGGGAGGCGTGTGCACGTCGTGGCGGCTGATCTCGCCGACCCGTCGGCGCCGGCGGCCATCGAACGAGAGATCGCCAACGCCGGCATCACGATCGATATACTCGTGAACAACGCCGGCTACGGGCTGGCCGGCAGCTTTCTCGACTCCACCTGGGACCAGCATCGCGATTTTCTGCAGGTCATGGTAACGGCCGTCGCCGACCTGACGCACCGCTTTCTGCCCGGCATGATGGCCAGACGGTACGGACGCATCATCAACGTGGCTTCGCTCGCGGGCCTGGTGCCGGCTTCGGCCGGCCACACGCTCTACGCCGCATCGAAAGCGATGCTGATCGCGTTCTCGCAGTCGCTGGCGCTCGAAGCGATCCGCTACGACGTGCACGTGACGGCGCTGTGCCCGGGATTCACCTACAGCGAGTTCCACGACGTCAACGGCATGCGCCCGCAGGTCAGCCAGCTTCCCGCCTTCATGTGGATGGACGCCGATACGGTGGCGCGACAGGGATATGCCGCAGTCATGCGCGGCGACATCGTCTGCATCACCGGCCGCGTGAACCGGTCGATCGCGGTCATCACGCGCATCATGCCGCGGTGGATCACCATGCGTGTGCTCAAACGCGTGGCCAGGAAGTTCAGACGGACGTGACGATGAACGCTCGGGCTGGCCACGCCGTGCGTCCAGGATTCTGGTACCGATGGTGACGATCTGGGCGGCGGCGCTGCTGACGTCGCTGTTGGTGCTCGGCGCCGTCGAGCGCTGGCGACGGGATCGCGCCCACACGCGGGTGCCTCTCAGGATTCACGTCAACGGCACACGCGGTAAGTCCGCCGTGACGCGCCTTGTGGCAGCTGCCCTGCGGGAGGCCGGCATCGCGACGCTGGCCAAGACCACGGGGACCGAGGCGCGGCTCATCCTCCCCGACGGGACCGAAGAACCCATCGAGCGCCGGTCACCGCCCAGCATTCGCGAGCAACTCTGGGTGCTGCGGCGCGCCTCGAGAATCGGGGCCCAGGCCGTTGCGGTCGAGTGCATGGCGATCGACCCGGAGCTCCAACGCGTCTCCGAGCACGAGATGGTCCGTTCCTCGATTGGGGTGATCACCAACGTCCGTCACGATCACGGCAACGTGATGGGCACAACGATCGAGGACGTCGCGTCCGCGCTCGGCGGCACCGTCCCCCGCCGCGGGGTGCTCGTGATTGGGGACCCGGCCGGCGCGGACATCCTCGAACGGATCGCCGCCAGCAACGGCGCCCGCGTGGTGCGAGCGTGGCAGAGCGTCCCCCAGCCGGACTCGTCGGCTGAACCCGGCTGGATGCGCGCAAATGTGTCAACCGCAATCGCCGTGACGCGCGAGCTCGGCATCAGCGACGAGGTGGCGCTGCGCGGGATGAAACGGGCCCGCCCCGATCCGGGAGCAGTGACGACCGCGCTGGTGCACGTCGGGACACGCGACAGGACCGTCGTTGATGCGACGGCGGCCAACGACCCCGATTCGCTCGACGCCATCCTTGGGCGGCGTACGACCCCTCATCTCTTCGTGTTCCAGCACCGAGCCGACCGTCCGTTTCGGCTGCGGCAATTCGCCGATGCGGTCCCCTGGCGCCATCCGGAGGACGTGGTGCTGCTGACAGGCGATCGCCCGGACTGGCAGACATGGCGGCGCGTGAAGCGGGGCCTCGGATCGCGGCGCGCCTCGATCATTCCAACCCGCCGGCTGGCCGAAACTGTCCGCCGCATGCTGGTCACTCTTCCGGCGGCGTCGGCGGTTGTCTGTTGCGGCAACACCAGAGGATTTGACATCGATCGATTCCGCGCAACAGTTGGGGAGGCTTGAGGCATGGTCGAACTGGCCCTGGCGCTGGGCATCGCCATCAACCTGATCTGCACGGAGCTGTTCGGCCTCGCGTCGGGTGGGTTGATCGTGCCGGGCTACCTCGCGCTGCACCTCAACGAGCCCGCGCGCATCGCGTCGACGCTCGCGGTCGCCGCGGTCACCTGGGGAGTGGTGCGTTACGGATGGATGCGGCTGGTCATCCTGTACGGCCGGCGGCGATTCGGCGTCACGGTGCTCACCGGGTTCGTGTTCCACGGCCTGGCCACCGCGTGGATCGGTTCCGCCGGACCTCTGCCCGCCGACCTCCGCGTCGTCGGTTATCTGGTGCCCGGGCTGATCGCCAACAGCGCGCTGTCGCAAGGGCTCTGGTCGACCGTCGGGATGACACTCGTCATCACCGTGATCGTCCGGTTGCTGATGGGCCTCGCTGCCGGCTGGATGGGATGACAAGCAACGCCGATCGATGCGACGAGAGATGATTCGACTGCCGGCGTGGTTGCCCGTGACGCTGGGAGTGACGCTGACGGCTGCGCTGCTGGGTGTGGCATCCGGCCTCCTGCCGCAACCGCGCTGGCCGGCGCTGGCCTCCCCCCGCCATCCCGTGGCCGATGCCCGACTCGCCGATCAGGCCGAGTCCATGATGAGACAGGCGTCGCGACTCATCCGAAGCGCAAAGGAAGGGGCCGGCATCCCACTCGATGAGAGCGGGGCTGATGATCCATCGGGACTGGTGGGCGCCGAAATGACGCCGCTGGTCACGACGCTTGGGAGCCTGGAATCGAAGCAGGTGTCGACGTCGCCGGCCTGGGCTCGCGTGCTGGTGGCTCAACTGGCGGGAGCCGGCGTCACCCGTGGGTCGATCGTCGCCGCGTCGTTTTCGGGATCGTTTCCTGGGCTGAACCTCGCCGTCACGTGCGCATGTCGCGCCCTGGGCGCGCGACTGGTTGCGGCGTCCTCTGTCACCAGTTCAACCTGGGGCGCCAACCAACCGGGCTTCACGTGGCCGGAGATGGAGGCGCGCCTCGTCGGTGCCGGTTTCATCGAGGCGGTGTCGATCGGGGTCTCGACCGGGGGTGAGGACGACCGCGCGGCTGACCTGGAACCCGACCGACGGATGCTCGCCGACCAGATCGCTGACCGCGCCGCGGCGGCGCTTCAGGCCGTCAGGCTGCGACCGTCACACTACTCGCAGGCGGTGGCGTTGCGGCTCGAGTTGTTCGACCGCGCCGCCGGCCGCCGGCCCATCGCGGTCTACATCAACATCGGCGGATCACAGGCCAGCATCGGCCGTTCGATGACGGTGCTCAAGCTCAAGAGCGGATGGCTTGGGCGCGAGTCGTTCGACGACGGACCCGACGCCGGAGTCATGGCGCAGATGGCCAGACGCGGGGTCAGCGTGCTTCACCTGCTGAACATCCGCGATCTCGCCGTGCGATGGGGGATCGTGACCTGACTCGAAGTTCATCACCCGGGCTTGGCACCCCAACGCGGGTGCCGCGGCCTGGACCGGCGCAGCTCGGGCTATTCTCCACTACAGGCGACATAGCGAAAACAGGAGACCAGGTGGTCGTTCACCATCCCGGTGGCCTGCATGTGGGCATAACAGATCGTCGGACCTACAAACCTGAAGCCGCGCTGCCGCAGGTCCCGGCTCATCGCATCCGATTCCGGCGTGCGTGCGGGAATCTGCCGCGTCGACGTCCACGCGTTGACCATCGGCCGTCCGTCAACCCGTCGCCAGATGTACTCGTCGAAGCTGCCGAACGCGTCCTGCACCGCCAGAAACGCGCGCGCATTGGAAACCGCCGATTCCACTTTGAGCCGGTTGCGGATGATGCCAGGGTTGCGAAGCAGCCGTTCGACACGAGTCTTGCTGTATCGAGCGACTCTGACCGGATCAAATCCGTCGAAGGCCTCCCGGTAGTGATCGCGCTTTCGCAACACGGTGATCCAGCTCAGCCCGGCCTGCGCGCCCTCGAGCACGAGCATTTCGAACAGGCGGTGCTCGTCGTGCAGGGGCACGCCCCACTCGTGATCGTGATACTGAACGTAGAGCGGATCGGTACCAGCCCACGGACAGCGATTCTGGGCGGTCATCGCGCCGCCGGGCGGCACGTCACACGGGCGACCCGGTTGTGGTCCTGCCCCGTGGTCATGTGGTGTCATGTCGATCGAGCACTTCGCGCACCTTGCGCGGCAGCTCCTCAACCGAATACGGCTTGCCAACGAAGTGGGCCACGCGGTCCAGCACGCCATGGCGCAGAATCGCATCGTCGGTATAGCCGGACGTGTAGAGCACCTTCATCTTCGGGTGGGTGACCAGAATCCGTGCCACCAGGTCCGGGCCGCTGATGCCCGGCATGACGACGTCTGTCAACACCAGGTGCACGGAGCCGTCGCATTGCGCCAGCACCCTCAGGGCTTCCTCGCCGTTGCCAGCTATGAGCACCTGGTAGCCGGCCGACTGCAGCATCCGCCGGGCCACGCCGGCGAGCGCCTCCTCGTCCTCGACGATGAGGATGGTCTCGGTACCGGTGACGAGGGCACGAGCGGAAACCGGCTCCTCCAGCGATATCCGGTTGTCCACACGTGGCAGGTAGATCGTGAATGTTGTCCCGTTGCCCGGTTCGCTCTCCACATCGACGCTGCCGCCGCTCTGCTTGATGATGCCGTACACGGTGGCCAGTCCAATCCCGGTCCCCTTCCCTGACGGCTTCGTCGTGAAGAACGGCTCGAATATGTGCGCGCGGGTGGCCGCGTCCATTCCCGCGCCCGTGTCGCTGACCGTCACCATCACGTGTGGACCGGGTCGCAGCAATGGGTAAACCGCCCCGTTGGACGCGTCGATCTCGACGTCTCGCGTGTCGATCGTCAGCGTGCCGCCATCGGGCATGGCGTCACGGGCATTGACGGCCAGGTTCAGGACCACTTGCTGGATCTGCCCCGGATCGGCCTTGACGAAGCCGACACCCGTCGCCGACTTCACCACCAGCTTGATGTGTTCGCCGATCAGGCGCTGGAGCATGCTCCGCATGTCGGCCATGACCGAACGCAGATCGAGCACGATCGGGTTCATGATCTGCTTGCGGCTGAACGCGAGCAGTTGTCGGGTGAGCGCGGCCGCTCGTTCTCCGGCTTCGTGAATGTCCTGCAGGTCCGCGCGGAGCGGATGGTCCTTGGCGAGATCCGCCGAGGCCAGATCCGCCGTGCCGTTGATGACGGTCAGCAGGTTGTTGAAGTCGTGGGCGATGCCGCCGGCGAGCCGTCCAACCGTCTCCATCTTCTGGGCCTGCAGGAACTGGGCCTGCAGCTGTTTCTCGTCGGTGAGATCCCGCTTGATGGCAACGAAGTGCGTGATCTGGCCGGAGACGTCCTTGACGGGTGTGATGCTCTGCTTTTCGACGTACTGGCTCCCGTCCTTGCGGCGGTTCGTCATCTCACCGCACCAGACTTGGCCGCAGAGAATCGTCTCCCAGAGGCGGGTGTAGAACGCCCGGTCGTGGACGCCGGACTTGACCAGATCCCGGGGATTCCTGCCGAGCGCTTCGTCCGCCCCGTAGCCAGTGAGGGCCGTAAACGCGGGGTTGATCCAGCGAATGGCGCCATCGCGGTCGGTGATGACGATGGCGTTGGCCGCCGCGTTCAGGGCCGCGCTCTGCAACCGCAGTTCCGCTTCCGCCCGTTTGCGGTCGGTGACGTCGTTGGCCAGCACCAGCCTCGCCCGGCGGCCGAGAAAGTTCACATTGTGGGACGTAATCTCGACATCGATGATCGTGCCGTCGCGCTTGCGATGCAACCACGTCCCTGAGGTGCCCAGGCCCGACTGCCCCGCCAGATGATCCACCCTCTCTTGCAGCCGCGGCACGTCCTCCGTCGGACGGATATCCGCGATGGTCATCGACAGAAATTCGTCTTCCGTGTAGCTGTAGTGCGCGACGGCAGCCTCGTTGACGGCGAGGAACTGCAGCGTCTCGACGTCGTAGACCCACATCGGGTGCGGGTTCGACTGGAACAGGTCGCGGTAGCGGGCTTCACTGGCGCGCAGATCGCGCTCGGCATCGAGCCTCGCGCCAGCGTGTCTGCGCTCGGCGCGCAGCGCGCCGACCCAGATCATCACCAGCGCCGGCAACGCGACCGCGGCGGCAATCAACGAAGCCGACACGTGCCGGCGCTGCGCGGCAAGGTGCGCGTCGTATCTGGCGCTCAGCGTGGAGCGGAGCCGCTGCAGACCGCTGGCGTAGGACTGCTTCGCGACCTCGTAGGCCGGAGACGCCAGGAGTGCGGAGGCTTCGACTCGTTGACCTCGATGCACCAGATCGAGCGCCTGGTATTCCAGCGCGACCAGGACGCGATTGGCGGCATCCGTCTGCCGAGCCGCCTCATGTGCGAACAGGTCGGGCGCCTCCCGCCGAACCTGCTGGAGCGCCGCGTCCAGTTTCGGTTCCGTCTGACGGTAGCGTGTCTCCCACTGCTCCTCGCCCGTCGCCGCTGCCAGGCGCGCCGACATGGTCAGCGCCTCGTCGAGTTCGCCGATCAGCGCGCTCGCCTCCGCCAGGCGGGACGCCGGCGACAGGGACGCCTCAAAATCGCGGTAAGAGACCCACGTCATCCAGGCCGAGCCGCACAGGTAGGCGAGCGTCAGCCCCACGGCGAGGAACACGATCCGCCGGTACCGGCGCCTGGCTGCCGAATCGGCTGACCGCGATGGAGGCTCGGAGTCGGTCATGCTAAGTGTCTGGACGCACGCGCTCCCGCTGTCGCCCTGAGTCGCGCCGACACAGGACGCCCACGACTTTAGAGAAATCGCCGACCCGTATGCCAGAGTATGGGACCCGTGACCCTCTAACGCAAGCCGATTCCGCTATATTTCCCCTACATAGCCGGGCGGATCGATTCGTTGAACACCCAGCCGCGCCTCCGTCCCTCCGAGACGATGAGCGAGCCCGGAATACTTTCCACGGATCGGACGCCAGGCGTGAGCTGACCTCGTACCGCCAGGCCGAGGACGATCGCGGCGTGCCAGCCGGTCAGCCGCTGCATGGCGGTGAAGCCGGTCGCTTCGTCGTAGCGATCGATCAACTCCACGGTGACCTCGGAGGGCTGACCGGCGAGATCGCCGCGCCCGGTGACCCGCATCACGCAGATATCGCGAACGGCCGCGCCACGCGCGCCAATGCGCGGCTCCAGCAGGGCGTGCAGAACTTCCCGGGGCACGACGGTCACGCCGCCGGCCTCGATCGGATTGAGGCTGAAGAGGCCCAGTTGGTCATAGGCCCTCAAGAGCGCGCAGTGGCCCACGTACCGCATGGTCTTGTTCTCGAGCCGGTCGAGCGTGCCTTTCCAGGTCCACGGCGCGGTGGACAGCCCGCCCGACGTGACGAAGGCTTCAAGTCGTCCGACCGGTGGCGCAAACTCCAGTTCCTCGCGGTCGGTCAGGCACGGCACTTCGGTCACCTCGCCATGGCGAAGAAAGTAGGCCGACCCGGCGTATTCATTCGTGAGGCCGCTCATCGCGAACGTGCAGACATAGTTCCACGGCGGCTGCGGATCCTGCGGGAGCCCTCCATCCCAGATCAGCACCTCGCGGGGACGATCGAGCTTCTCCATCACGTAGGCCGCGAGTGACACGTTGAGGCCGGGCCCCATCCCGCAGTCGGGCGCGACGGTGATGCCCGCCCGTTTTGCCTCGCCGTCGAAGGCGTGCTGCTGGCGCACCACGCCAGTGTGGCCGCCGAGATCGCATAGATGCGCCTTGATCGACACAGCCAGTTCGGTGAGGCCGAGGTTGAGGTTGTAGTGAGCCGCGCTCAGGATCGCATCAGTGCCGTGCAGCACTGATCGAAGCATCGCCAGATTCGTGGCGTCACACTGTGCGGCCTGCGCGATCGAACGATCGAGCAGACGATTGACCGTTGCAGCGGCCGCGGTCGCGATCTCCAGGTTGGCATCGACCAGCAGCACGCGCGACGCGTCTCCGAACTTTCCGAGGTCGTAGGCCGCGGCGACACCCTGCCGGCCCGCACCGATAACTGCGTATGCGTAAGACATGATTCCTCCTGCGTGGAAATGATCTCAGGACGTCGGGGCGAGACCGCTCAACGCGGTCGCGCCCCGGGGGGGCGGAAACCCGGGGGCCGCGATCACACGTCCGTGGGGAGGTGTCGTCAGAGGCCGGCGCTGAGCGCGCACAGGCGGCTCGGCGTCCACGTGTAGATGAACCTGGCCTCTGACATCTGGACTCTCTGGAGCAGCTATAGTTGATCGGCGAGCAGTTCGTTGACCTTCTTCATCACCGCAAACGCGTCGGCGACATACAGCACGTCGGCCTTGCCGCGCCCCCATCCGCAGTTCGGATCGAGATTGACAGCCCGACGCTCGGTGACGAACCTCCAGCCTACCACGTGTGGCTCTTCGCCGTGACAGCACGTGGCGAGCCCTTTCGGATGGCGGGGGCTCGCACCGGTCTGGCCAATCTGGTTGAGGTGCGTCATGAAGCGCAGGATGAGCTGCCCTTCCCCGCTCAGGTCGACGAGCGACTTGCTGCCGCCGAGCGAGGCACGGCTCTTCTTGAGGAAATCCAGGATGTAGGCCTCAGCGTCGGCCGGGTGCGGCAGCCCATCAGCCTGCTTCTTGGTCCAGCCAGCGCCGGCCACAAACAGCAAGTCCGCATCCGGTCGGATCGTCTGCTGTTCCGCCGCCGGTGCGGCGATGCCGGTGACGGTCGTCCGCGCCAGCGACGGATCGGGCGGGACGGTGATGGCTTCGGCCGAGGCGTGGCCCGCAGCCCCTGACCACGCGGGGCACGCGCCCGGATCGATCAGCACCATCCATGGGCGCTCGGTGCGCCGCAGCGTGCCCTCCATGCGCTGCCGGTAGAACCACCGCGTCGCCCCAAGCGCGCCATCGGCGACGCCCAATCCGGTCGCGTGCGTGTCGACGCGGCCACCCAGACGGTGCGCCACCCCCGGCAGCACACGCGCAAACCGCGACGTCATGGGGGCAACGATGACGCTGGCTCCCACGTGACGGGCGACCGCTTCGGCGGCGGCCGCGTCGGTCGCGTAACGCGACTGTCCGAATTCCGGCGCGTCGGCGGCCACGAACTTCTCCGCCCCGCACGTGGCCAGGCGGTCAATCGATGGCTGCAACCCATGACCGATGAGGCCGACGGTGAACCCTGCAGCGCCAAGTTCGCCGCTGATGCGCGCGCCCACCGCGACGGCCTCGAGTGCCGCTTTCGGCAGCGCGCCGTCCGCGTCGTTGTGCAGCAGTACCAGAATCGTTTCCATTACGCCCCCCGCACCCACGCGACGATCTCGCGCGCAATCTCGTCTGGCGACACGTCTTTGACGATGCGCGTGTCGCGCAACTGTTTTGGCTGCTCGACACGCACGAAGCTCAGGCCGCCTCCGGCCACAGGCGTGGCCTTGGCCTTCTGGAGCGCCGGCATGACGCCCCGCATGTTGGCCATCCCCACCTGCGGGTTGTTCGGGGGCTCGGCGAGATGGCCGGTCGCCCACCCGATCACCGCGGGCGGACCCTGCACGCTCGACACCTGGTGACGGCCTCCCTCGATTCGCTCGAGCACCCGCAGCGACCCGTCGTCTTCCACCGTCAGCCGATCGACTCCCTGGAATTGATCGAAAATGCCGAGCCGCTCGCCGACCAGCTGCATCGTGACACCGGAGCACCGGGTCGCCGATTCCCATCCCCCGAACACCAGCAGCCTGGTCTTGTCGAGGCCCGCGATTCCGTTGATGGCGTCGGCCAGCACCGCGGCCGTCGCGTGCGCATCCACGAATCCGCCCGCCGGACCGTCGAGCGCTACCAGTTCGAACGGCACCTTCTGGGCGATCGTCATCATCACCTGTTGCAGTTTGGCCTTCGGCCCGAGGCTGACAAGCCAGACCCTGCTGCCGGGCGCGCTCTTTGCGAGATTGGCCGCCTCGTACAGCGCGTGCGCGGCCCACGGATCGAGTACGTTGGGCAGCAGCATTTCGTTCTTCAGCCCGGGGCCGCCTGGAAGGATCACCGGCTCGAGCGTCTGCAGCGGGTCGGGTGCGACGCTGCCGCACACGACGATGTGAAACGGATGGCTCACGACGTATTCTCCTTGCACACGGGCGCGATGAATCGCGCCCCTACGAACCGCTTCTCAATTCTCCGTCGAATGCAGCCCACCTGAGCCGGCGCGGAACTGGAGATTGGGCCGATCCGGATTCCCAGGAAGCGGCCGGGTGCAGCTCCAGTAGCACGCGCCGCAGTGAATGCACTTCTCCCGATCGAACGCCGGCACGTTGCCGGAGCCCGGCATCAGCGCCTGCCCCGAACAGATCTCGATGCAGAGCTTTGTCTGGCAGTCCCTGCAGAGGGCGGGATCGTGGAAGACCACATGGTCGGCGTACCCGGCAGCCGCCTGCACCTTGCCGCCGACCAGCAGTGCGTCCTGATGGGAGACCAGCAACGCGCCGTCGTACGGGATGGCGGGCCAGCCCGCGCGATCCAACATCGCCATGTGCAGCGGCTGGCCCGACTGCGCGCACTCGCGCGTGATCCGATCGATCTCGGCGGCCGGGATGCGATGGCCGAAGTACTGCATGAGCGTGCGCACGCGTTCGTGCGGCCGCTTCGGCTCGACCGGCACGAACAGTCTGCCGCCGGAGAGCCCGGAGAGCGCCATGCCGACAAGTCCGGTCACTACGCCGATGTGGAATCCGTCACGAGCCCGCTCGGCCACCACCCCTTCGTGCTCGACCCAGCTGCGGCGGCGCCTCGCGACGTACGCCTCGTCGAGCGCCTCTCGCGTGAACGGCTTGCCGGCAGCCAGCAGGTCGGTGACGGCGTGGGCGAGCAGCGCGCCGGTCATCCAGGCCTCGTCGACGCCCGATCCGGTCAGGACGTTCGTGCTGCCCGAGCCTTCGCCGATCCGTGCGTAGCCATTGCCCGCCAGGTACGGCTCTCCGCGTTTGCCCGATTCCTGCAGCGACTTGGCTCCCCACGATCGCATCCGGCCGCCTTGCAGATGCCGCCACAAGTATGGGTGCATCATCCAGTGTTGCAGGTAGCGATAAGCCGTTCGGACCGGGCTGTCGAACCAGGACGGGACAAAGATGCCCAGCGACGCGGTGCGCGCGTCGTTGACGTACAGGAATCCGAAGATCTCTGGCTCCGGATAGCCGAAGGTATGCACGACCGTCCCAGGTTCGAGTCCTGAGTCCTCGCGCAGGTCCACGACCATCTTCATGCCGAGGGCCCAATCGCGCACGTGGTGACCGGGCGGAAGGCCGAAGTGATCGTCAAGCTGCCGCCCGACCGGGCCGACCGGGCCGTCGGCGACCACGGTGAGCGCGGCGCGAACGTCCATGCCCGGCATGTACCCTGCATCGGGCTCGCCGGTACGGGTCGTCCCCTGATCGACCAGGCGCACTCCAGCGACCGCGTCGCCTTCGATGAGCGCCTCGGCGACTGGCGTGCCCGGCCACAACTGGATGGTACCCGACCCCATCACCTGGCCTCCGACCCACTGCATGAACTGACCGAGCGACAGGATGAGTCCGTCATCTTTCCGAAGGAAATCGGGGATGTACGGCAGTTCGAGTGCGTGATGACGATAGGGCAACACGGCGCTCAGCCCGCGAATGACGCGATCACCAACCTGCAGGGCGAGCGACCGGCGGCTGGCGCCAATCGGATCGAGCAGGTAGGCTACACGCTCGTGGCGGACGGCCGCCGCCATCGGGACCTGCGCGGGATCGAAGTCCGGAAATGTTTCCCGGATCGCGCGTGCGCGGGTCACGACGCCAGACACTGCCGTGCCAAGATCGTCGGCACGCTCAAAACACGTAACCTGCAGCGGCATTCCGGGGGCGACGCGGCTCTCGATGGCCGTCGTGCCGTCCTCTCTGACGATCGCTCGCGACAGCGTGCTGAGGAACCCGGCTGCCGCGGGGCCGAACCCGACGCAGACGATATCCACGTCCATCGACTGGCGCGGGGTGGGATCTTCGGAGTCGGACATAGGCAAGAAGCAATCTACAGCGGGTACCCCAGCGCCTCCGGAATCATCACGCGCATCAGCCCTTCGGCGGCGCGATCCTTCGCGAGCCGCGCGCCAGCCAGGCAGCTGTCCAGCTTCGTCCGCATCCGCAAGAACGGCTCCAGCCCTTCGGTGCCGGCACACGGGCCGGCTTTCACCGGATGCGACCCATCGGCCTCGATGACGTGGCCGTCGATATGGGCCGTCGCCGCGATCCCGGTGATGACGTCCTCGGACGACTTGAATCCGTCGGCCGGGTCGCACGCGGATAGCCCGTGTCCGTCCGGCGCCGGTTGGCGACGATAGCCGAAGATGAGCTCGGCCGAGATGCGGCCGACCTCGCCGGCGGCCCGCGCCGTCTGCACGTGACAGAGATCCATCAGGAATGGCGCCAGCGTGGGCAGTTGCTCCGCCACCACCGGGTTCTCCCAGCCCCGCGTCATCAGGTTGAGGACATCGAGTACCTGCTGACGCGTCGCCAACAGCCAGGCCAGGGCATCGGCCAGGGGGAACGTCACGAGCGTCCAGAGCCACAATTGCATCGCGGTGGCCAGCGTGCAGGCACCGGTGCCCGGATGCTCTGATGCGACCTGCCGCATCTCGGTCGTCCAGTGTCCGAATTGGGCCAGGAACAGCTCGTTGGTCATCGTGATCGAGAGCTGGCGACGCTGCACGGCCTCAGGCCCCTCGTACGTGGCTTCGAGCTGCGAGTCCATCCACTTGTAACCCAGGAATCCCGGGCAATCTTCCGTGATGCCGTACCCGCCGACCAGGCTGACGGCCTCGCGCATCACGTTGGCGCCGTGGCCGGTATTCCACAGCTTGACGGCCGGACAAATCACGTTGGCCACGGCATCCAGCAGCACGAAACGCACCATCGGATCGGCGGCGAGTGCGTCGTACCGCTCGGTGTTGCGCTGGTCGGGCCGGCGATGGGATTGGGCGAGGTACTCGAGCGCGTCCTTCGAGATCTTCGCGAGCGCCTTCATCTGAGCGCGGCCGCGGTCGATGCCTCGTTCGGCGAAGAAGGCATCCTTCTGGCGTTCGATCGGATCGAGCTCGTCGAATACGCGCGCCGCTTCGAAACCAAGCGCCGCCGCCGCCTCGCCGGTCGCCCAGATGTCCACGAGGCGATGGAGCACGTCCTCCTTCTGCTGAAGCCCGAATTCGTAGCGCGGCGACCCGGGCACTATGCCCTCGCCGCCGCGGAACCGGCCGCGATGATAGCGGATCACCGGCTCGATGGCCGACAGCAGCTTGGCCGCGGTCATCAGCCCGACGGTCACGCGCGTGCGCCGGAACACGGCTTCGATCACTTCGCCGTGCGAGAAGTTCGGAATGATGACGCCATTGATGACGGTGTAGCCGCCGACAATTCTGCTGGCCGGAACGCGAAGACTGAAAACGGGATCGCGTGTCGACGAAAGCTGATGCACGAGTTTGCGCGCGGGGACGCCGCGGTCGAAGATCCCGGGATCGGTCTTCTCCAGGATCACCATGCAGCTGCCTTTGATTCGCTCGTCGGCCGAATCCACCGCGGCCGAAACGAAATCGGCGAATCCCATGCCCGTGATGAACCTGCCTCGCTTGTCGATCTGGAGGATCGGCTCCTGGCCCTCCTCCCAGACGGCCACGCGCGCCTTCCCGCCGAGCAGTCCCGTCTCGACGCCGACGTACGGAATCGGCTCGGTCAACGCGAACGCGCCGCGCCAGGGCTCGCGCTCTCCGCCCGGCACTGGCGCCGCAGCGGACATGTAGAACGCGCGCTGCTGTTCCGTGCCGCGCTCGTGGATGGGCCCCAGCGCCAGGAAGTTGGCGAGATTGGACGTCGCAGCCCCGGCATCGACCCAGGCCAGTTCAAACGCGACAATGGCGAGCGCAAGGTTCTTCGGGCCTTCGATGAACCCGCCGTGTTCGACGTCGAGACCGACCGCGCTCAATCCCGCTTCGTCGCACGCCTTGAGCAGTTCGTCCTTCTCGGGCGTCCATTCGTGCGAATTACGCCCCCCGGCGGCCACCAGCCTGGCCACGGGGCCGCGGGCCACACCCCGCGCCGACTGCACCAGCATCTGCAGGTCGTATCGATCGGCATACCGCCATAAAATGGCCCGAACATCGTCGTCGGGCAACGTGCGAAGCATAAGTAGAGTCCTTCCGATGAAGAGCGCAGGCGGCCGAACGGCGGAGACACGCAGGCAACCGGTCTCAAGACCCGTGCTTGCGGGCCCAATGCACACCGCTCACGCAGGTCTTGAAGCCGTCCCCATTAAAGTACTTCGGTTGGCAGGGATTGATCAATGGGTGTAACGTGTCCCGAGGTTGGCCGCCGTTCCCGAGGACCGTGAACACACGGAGCAGGAAGGCCAGAATGGATGCGTAGGGGCACGGCATGCCGTGCCCGCCGAGGAGCCGGAAGAACCACCACCATGAAAGCCGTAGTATTGCGTGAGCTCGGAGGCCCCGACACACTCGTCCTTGAACAGGTCTCGGATCCGACGCCAGGGCCGCGGCAGGCGCTGGTGCGGGTGCGCGCGGCCGCGCTCAACCATCGGGACGCCTGGATTCGAAGAGGGCTCTACGCGGGCATCACCCTGCCCGTCATCCTCGGCTCCGACGGCGCGGGCGAGGTCGTGGGCGTGGGCGAGGGCGTCGATCGCTCATTGATCGGATCAGAGGTCGTCATCAATCCGAGCCTCGACTGGGGCGCTGACGATCGCGCGCAGGGATCGGGGTACCGCATCCTCGGCCTCCCCGACAACGGCACATACGCCGATCTGGTCGCGGTTCCCGTCAGCAACCTGTTTCCCAGGCCGGCGGCGCTCACGTGGACGGAAGCCGCCGCCATCCCGCTCGCCGGACTGACGGCCTATCGTGCGGTGTTCACGCGCGCCCAGGTGAAAGCGGGAGAGACGGTTCTCGTCACCGGGGTCGGCGGCGGCGTCGCGACGCTGGCGCTGCTCTTTGCGCACCACGCCGGCGCGCGCGTCCTGGTCACCTCAGGCAGCGACGACAAGCTCGCCCGCGCCCGCGACCTCGGGGCGGTGGGAGGTGTGAACTACCGCGCCGAGGCCTGGGGCAAACTGGTACAGCAACTGGCGGGCGGCGGCCCGGATGTCATCATCGACAGCGCGGGCAAAGACGTCTTTCCCACGCTGATTGACATCATCAGACCGGGCGGCCGCATCGTCACGTTCGGGACTACTACCGGGTCGCTCTCCACGATTGAAGTGCGCAAGATCTTCTGGAAACAGATCTCGATTCTTGGCAGCACGATGGGCACGCCGCGCGAGTTCGCGAGCATGCTGGCGTTGTTTGAGGGCGGTCTCAAGCCCGTCGTGGACCGCGTATTTGCGCTGGCGGATTGCGCCGCCGCCCACCGACGGATGGACCAGGCCGATCAGTTCGGCAAGATCGTGCTTACGATCGCGTAGAAGAGCGTCCGTCCCGCGCGGGCGGGACCATCTTCAGCATCAGCACGCCAAGGCCCAGGACGAGCGTGCCGGCCAGCGTAAGCGGCCAGCCAAGGAACGCCTGCGTACTCGCGCCGAACCAGTCGCCCAGGCCCTTGTCGAAGACGAGAGTCGCCGCGATGCCGTTGTTGAGCGCATGGCCGATGATGCCGCACCAGATCGATCCGGTCCGCCAGACGAGCCAGGTCAGCAGCCCCCCGATGAACATCGTCGGCAGCAGGCGGTAGATGGAGCTGTGTGCGAGTCCGAACAGCAGCGCACACACGAAAATGGCGGGCACCATGCCGAGTGTGCGCAGGCCCGACAGCACGAGTCCGCGGAAGAAGAACTCCTCGCACAGCGCAGGCGTGACGGCAATCAGCAGCCACACCACCCAGAGCGAGGTCGGCTGACCATCGAGCAGCAGGACCTTCTCGAGGGCATGCACGAGCGACTCGGGGGGAGGCAGGAGCCGGATGAGGACGCCGCCGACAAACGCCCACGCGGAACACCCGATGAGCACGGCTGCCAGCACGCCAAGTACGGGCGGGCGCCGGAGTGACAAGGTGGTCCTCGCCGGGAAGCCGAACGCCGCCATCAGGAGCAGCGTCGGCAGCAGGAAGAACCCATATTCAGTGACGAGGAGGGTGGTGACGGTGCCTGCACGCTCGAGTAGAAGGCTTCCATAGAAGGTCAGCACGAGCACGACGGCAAACGCAGTCAGCACGAACGTCGGACCAGGCCGGCTCCCTCTCGTCCGCTCGAAGCCAAGCAGGCTGCGAACCGATTCGTGCCCTCCAAGCAGCACCTGTTCACGTTCGAACACCCGCGCCGCCAGCAACAGTGCCAGCAGGGCGTACGCCGTCGACGAGATGAGCACGAGAAACACGAGATCGGCGGCGGCCTCGGAAACGAGCAGCGCCTTGATCAGCAAGGCGATGTTGACCACCGGCACGAAGGCCGTCCAGCCGTTCAGCTCGACGCCGCGCAGCATCGTGACGCCGGCCGGCAGCGCGAGCAGCATGTACACTGGCGTGAGGAAGTTCTGTCCGTCCTTGAAGTCCTTCGCAAAGGCCGCGACCGCCAGAAAGATCGCCGTGATGAAGAACGTCACGGGCAGCAGCATGACGAACGTCAGCACGAAAGTGGAAGGCGCGACACTCATCTGCTCGCCCGGCAGGATGCGCATCAGCGTCGCACCGAGCGACGCCACGTTGGCGAGCGCCGCGATCAGACTCACGATCCACACGGCCAGAAACTTGCCCGCAATGATCTCGACCGACCGGAGGGGCGCGCAAAGCAGCGTCTGCATCGTGCCCCGCTCCTTTTCTCCCGCCGTCAGATCGATCGCCGGGTAGAACCCGCCAAGCAGCGACATCGTCACCAGCATGAACGGCAGGACGAGGCCAAGCAGCTGCCCGGTTCGTCGGCTCTCGGGCGCGACATTGGTCGAACGCAGGTCGAGCCCGATCGCGAAGCCCTCGTCGAGACCGCGCTGGCGCTGCCGTTCGCGCACCAGCGACTGGCGGAGTTCGGTGAGCCCTTCGAACACCCGGCGCTCGGCCTCGGCGGAATCCTCGCGAACCGAATCGAAGTAGATCGACACGCCGCCGGCCCGCCCCTCGGCCACAGCCGATGCGACGTCCGGCCAGACGACCAGCACCGCGTCCACACGGCGATCGACAATGGCCGCCCGCGCCGCGTCCAGCACGGGCGAGGCCGATTCGGTTGTCCCGCGGACGGGATCGCCCGAGCGATCGCGCGCTCCGGCCGCGTCCTTCTCGGTCTTGGCCGAGAGCGCCGGCCTCTTCAACGTGCCTTGCTCGAGCCCCTCCTTCACATCGCGCGGCGCATGGGCCCAGGCTTCCACCTGGAGCTTGCCCTCACGCTTCAGCGCGTTCTCCAGTCCGGAGAGCCCGCTGCCCCAGACGGCCACGCGGGATTCCCGCCCCTCGGTCGCTTCCCGGGTGGATTCCTGGAGCTTGCCGAACCCCATGATGATGATCGGATACAGCAGCACGGGAAGCGCGACCATCATCAACAGCGTGCGGCGATCACGCAGCGTCTCGGTAAGTTCCTTGAAGACGATGGTGCGAACCAGGTGAAGCCTCATGACGTCGCCGCCATCCCCGACGTCACCGCCTCGCGGCCGATCTGGTGAAGGAACGCGTCGGTCAGGTTCCGGCTCCCCGATCGCTCAAGCAGCATCTCCAGGGTCCCCTGGTCGATGATGCGGCCTTCATGCAGGAGCACAATCCGGTCGCAGAGGTACTCGGCTTCGCTCATGATGTGCGTCGAGAACAGCACGGCGCGCCCGGCGGCGCGCTGCCGACGGATCGATTCGACGATGAACTGCCCCGAGACCACGTCGAGGGCCGCGGTCGGCTCGTCGAGAATCAGCAGGTCGGGGTCGTGCAGGAATGCGCGCGCGATATTGGCCCGCTGCCGCTGCCCGGTCGACAGCGTCGAGCACGGCCGGCCGGCGAAATCATTCATCTCGAGTTCGTCGACCAGTTGCCGAATCCGCGCCTCGAGCGCCGCCGGCGCGACGCTGTAAAGACGGCCGAAATAGCGCAACACTTCAATGGTCGACAGCCGTTGATACAACTGGGTATCGCCGGAAAGGAATCCCAGCCGGCGCTTGGCCTCGAGCGGGTACTCGTGAATGTCGGTGCCGCCAATCCGCACGTGGCCTTCGTCGGGCGTCAGGATGCCGGCCAGCATCCGCAGCGTCGTGGTCTTGCCGGCGCCATTCGGTCCAAGCAGGCCCACGACCTCACCCGACGCAACCGAAACGCTGACCTGCTGAACGGCGGACACGGCCCCGAATCGTTTGACCAGCCCTTCCGCGACGAGCGTTGGGATCATCCTGACCTCCGGCTGCGATATCCTAACAGACTGGGGAGTCTTCCATGGCCGTGCCGCACTTGTTTACGCCGCTGATCATTCGTGACGTCACGTTCCGCAACCGGATTGGCGTCTCGCCGATGTGCCAGTACTCCAGCGAGGACGGTTGCGCCACCGACTGGCATCTGGTCCACCTGGGAAGCCGCGCCGTCGGCGGCGCGGGCCTCGTAATGACCGAGGCCACGGCGGTGTTGCCGAGGGGCCGCATCAGCCCCGCCGATCTTGGAATCTGGGATGACCACCACATCCCGGGACTCAGGCGGGTGGTCGATTTCGTCAGGGCACAGGGCGCCGTCGCGGGCATTCAACTCGCGCATGCCGGGCGCAAGGCCAGCACGGCGCCGCCCTGGATGGGCGGGCGCGTGGTCGGCGTCGCTGATGGCGGATGGCCCGTGGCCGGGCCGAGCGCGGTGCCGTTCGACGCGCACTCACCCGACCCCGAAGCGCTCACCGCCGGCGGCATCGCGGAGACTGTTGCGGCCTTTGCCGCAGCGGCGCGCAGAGCGAGGGATGCCGGATTCGATGTCGTCGAGATTCACGCCGCCCATGGCTACCTGATCCACGAGTTTCTCTCGCCGATAGCCAACACGCGCGCAGACGAATACGGCGGGTCGTACGACAATCGCACGCGGCTGCTGAAACAGGTGTGCGCTGCCGTCCGGCAGGAGTGGCCCGCGTCGAAGCCGATGTTCGTCCGCATATCGGCCACCGACTGGGCCGAGGGCGGCTGGCGCGCCGAAGATGCCGTGGCGCTGGCCCACCACCTGTCGCGGCACGGGGTCGACCTCATCGATTGCTCGTCGGGCGGCATTGCGCCGGGCATCGCCATTCCGGCCGGACCGGGATTCCAGGTGCCGTTCTCGCAGCGGATCAAGGACACCGTGCCGATGTTGACCGCGGCCGTCGGGTTCATCACCTCGCCCGCCCAGGCCGATCAGATTATCCGCACCGAGCAGGCGGACATGGTGCTGCTGGCGCGCGAGATGCTCCGCGATCCGTACTGGCCGCTGCACGCGGCGCGCACGCTCGGCCACGACGTGCCGTGGCCGAATCAGTACGCGAGAGCCAAGTAGCTGGGAAATCGCGCGGAGGCGTGCCCTTGACTCGCTTTTGACATTGGCCCCATGGTACCGTCTGCATCGCCGAGTCATTGATGAAGACCGACACGAGCACAGACGCACCGCCGCCGCAACCGCCAACCGCGCGCCCGTCGCGGGTGCAGCTGTTTGCGACGTGCCTGGTCGACCGGTTCTTCCCCGGTGTGGGCCACGCGACTGTCGCGGTACTCGAACGGGCCGGCGTCGCCGTCGATGTGCCAGCCGACCAGACATGCTGCGGCCAACCGGCTCTTAATGGCGGCTTCACCGATCATGCCCGGGCGATGGCGCGGCATACGATCGACGTCCTGTCGGCCAGCCCCGACCCGGTCGTCGTGCCGTCGGGTTCGTGCGCCGACATGATCGTGAACCACTATCCGGAGCTGCTCGCGCAGGATGCGGTCTACGGTCCGAAGGCCCGCGAACTCGCGTCGCGAACCTGGGAGCTGTCGCAGTTCATTGTCGATGTGCTGGGCCAGAGCGATCCCGGATCCCGCACGAACACCCGGCTCGCCTATCACGCATCGTGCCACGGCCTGCGCGGGCTCGATCTTCGCGAGGCGCCGCGTCAGTTGCTCGGGGCGGCGACGGGCGGGCGATGCGCGGACCTGCCGGACGCTGAAACGTGTTGCGGGTTTGGCGGCTTGTTCGCGATCAAGATGGCTCCCGTCTCGGCGGCGATGCTCGAAGCGAAGATCGCATCAATCGAGAGCAGCGGCGCCGAGGCCGTGGTGGCGACCGACGTCAGCTGCCTGATGCACATCGGCGGCGGGCTCCGCAGGCGGCGCAGTCCCGTCCGGATCATGCACATCGCCGAAGTCCTCGCGGGATCCGACCATGAGTGAGTCGACCTCCCGCGGAGCGGCTGCGAAGGCCCACGCCGAGGCCGATGTCGCCGGCGCCGCGTTCCACACGCGCATCGACACGGCGCTTGGAGACGGAAAGCTGCGCCAGGCGCTGTCGATGACCACGGGCCGGCTCGCCACGGGCCGCGCCACCGCCTTTGCCGCGCTGCCGTACGCCGAGGCCCTGCGAGTCGCGGCGCAGCGGATTCGCGCCCACACAATCGCACACCTCGATCGCTACCTCGTCGAGTTCACCACGAATGCCGAGCGCGCCGGATGCCGCATCCATTGGGCAGAGACGGCAGCCGACGCCGCACGCATGGTCGTGGAGATTGCCCGGGCCAGCGGAGTCTCTCTCGCCGTCAAGTCGAAGTCGATGTTGAGCGAGGAGATCGAACTCAACAGCGCCCTGGAATCGGCTGGCATCCGCGTCGTCGAAACGGACCTCGGCGAGTTCGTCGTCCAGCTGGCGGGGGACAGGCCGTCGCACATCATCGCGCCCATCGTGCATCGTCGCCGCGAGGACGTGGCGGCGCTGTTCCGCGAGAAGCTCGGGGCCACCGACGAAGAGGTGGCGACCATCCCCGCGATGACGGCATTCGCCAGGAAGACGCTGCGCGACCAGTTCGTCGGTGCCGGCATGGGCGTCAGCGGCGTCAACCTCGCCGTCGCCGACACCGGCAGCCTCTGCCTCGTGACCAACGAGGGAAACGGCCGGCTGACGACGACCTTGCCACGGGTCCACGTCGCGCTGCTGGGATTGGAGCGGCTCGTCCCGACCTCGGCCGATCTGAGCGTCGTGCTGCAGCTGCTCGCACGAAGCGCAACGGGCCAGGCGATGCCGGTCTACACAAACGTGCTGACGGGGCCACGGCGTCGTGGCAGCGCCGCCGATGCTGGCGGCGGCGAACCGGACGGCCCCGACCAGCTCCACATCGTCATCGTGGACAACGGCCGCACGAGACTGCTGGGTTCCGAACTGGCGGAAATCCTCTATTGCGTCCGCTGCGGCGCCTGCCTGAACGTCTGCCCAGTCTACCGCCAGATTGGCGGCCACGCGTACGGTGGCGTCTACCCGGGGCCAGTTGGATCGGTAGTGATGCCCGGCCTCGAGGGACTTGGTGCCTGGTCGGAGCTTCCGCAGGCCAGCAGCCTCTGCGGCGCATGCCGCGACGTCTGCCCTGTCCGCATCGACCTGCCGCGATTGCTCCTGAAGCTGCGCGCGCAGGCGGTTCGCCAATCGCTCGGGCCGGCGTGGCTCAGACTTGGCATGCGGATCTTCGCGGCCGTGGCGACGCGCCCGGCCGTGTATCGCCACGTGGGCAATCTGGTGGGCCGAATCGGCGCGGCCGTCGCCCCAGACGGGTGGTTGACGAGGCTCCCCGGACCGCTCGCGGCCTGGACCCAGTCGCGAGATTTCCCTGCCCCGGCTGCCAAGTCGTTTACGCAGTCGTGGCGCCCGAAGCGCGGGGCGGAACGGACCCGCCGATGACGAACTCACGCGATCGGGTGCTCGGGGCTGTCCGCGACGCGCTGCTTCGGGCGGAGCTTCCGCATTCGTCGGCAGATCGTCCGTTCTATGCCGTCCCGCCAGAGGCAACGGGCGCGGAAGATCCGATCGAACAATTCGCGCAGGCGCTTGTCGCGCTTGCCGGCGAGGTGCATCATGCGCATTCGCTCGCGACGATCAGCGACACGATCATCGGCATCGCCCGCGCCTCTGGAGCCTCGTCATATCTGAGCTGGAACGAGGACGCTATCGAATGCGCCGGACTGGTCGACACGCTGACGTCGCGCGGACTGCATCGCATGGCATATGATCTCCCATTCGATCAGCACGGCCGCGACGAGCGTATTCGCGTGTTGGCGCAGGTCGGAATCGGCGTGACCGGCGCTGACGCGGCGCTGGCCGACAGCGGGGCGATCGTGCTGGCAAGCGGGCCCGGACGCGGACGGCTCGCCTCGCTGCTGCCGCCAGTGCACATCGCGGTGGTGAAGCGGGACCGGATATTCCCGTCGCTACCGGCGCTCCTGGTCGCGCGGCCGGATCTGGTGGGGGCTGGAAGCAACCTGGTCGCGATCGCGGGCCCGAGTCGGACGGCCGATATTGAAATGACGTTGACCCACGGCGTGCACGGCCCGAAACACGTGCACGTGATCCTGATCCCATGAGCAAACCGCTGAGCATCCCCGGACTCGGAACGCTGGCCGACCAGACGGGCCTGCTCTCGCTCGATGCCTGCAGCGACGGCACGTTCCGCGTCGGCCGCGACGGCGTGGAGCGGATCCTGACGCCCGCGGACGGCCGCGTCGAGTTTGTCGTGTTTGCTGACCGCACACTGGCCTACGTCAAATCGGCGCTGGGATATGCCGCGTACTACCCGGTGCACCCCGTGCAGATCGAGCGGCCCGTTCGCGCGGTGCTGATGGATCTGGACGGCACCACCGTGCGCAGCGAACCGTTCTGGGTGTGGATGATCGAGCAGGCCACCGCCAGCCTGCTCGGGCGGCCGTCGTTTTCGCTCGAGACGTCCGACCTCCCGTTCGTATCCGGCTTCAGCGTGTCGGAGCATCTGCAGTACTGCATCACCAAGTACTGCCCGGACAAGACCGTCGAGCAGGCTCGCCGGTACTACTTTGAGCACACGCGCCGCGAGATGCGCGAGATTCTCGAAGGGCGCGGCCGCACCGACGTCTTCGTGCCGACGCCTGGCCTTAGGGATTTTCTGCTGGCGCTCAAGGCCGACGGCATCAGGATTGGCGTGGTCACGTCAGGCTTGCACGAGAAGGCCTGGCCCGAACTGGTCGCCGCGTTCAGGACGATGGATCTGGGCGACCCGGCCGCGTTCTACGATGCCATCATCACCGCGGGGTATCCGGTCGGCCACGGCCGCGCCGGCACCCTCGGCGAACTGTCTCCCAAGCCGCACCCGTGGCTCTACGCCGAGATCTCCAGAATCGGGCTCGGGATCGAGTTCGACCAGCGCAACCATGTGCTCGGAATCGAGGATAGCGGCGCCGGCGTCTGTGCGATTCGGCTGGCCGGCTTCCCCACTATCGGGATCGCAGGGGGCAATATCATTCAGAGCGGAACGCGTCCGCTCTGCGAGCACTACTGCGACTCGCTCGCCGACGTGCTGACCGTCATTCGAAGTTCGGAGGCCGCTTGATGAATATCGTGCTGCTCGGCCCGCCCGGGGCGGGAAAGGGAACGCAGGCTGATGCCCTGACCCGCGCACTGGGCATCCTTCAGGTCTCAACCGGGGACATCATCCGGACCGCCATCAAGAGCCAGACGCCTCAAGGCCTCGAGTTCAAGAAGTACGCGGAGGCCGGCGCGCTCGTGCCCGACGCGCTCGTGCACGCGCTGGTCGAGCACCGGCTGACGCAGCCGGACTGCCAGCCCGGATTCCTGCTCGACGGGTTTCCGCGGACGGTCGTCCAGGCCCAGTGGCTGGATCAGATGCTCCACCGCTACAGCCGGTCTCTCTCCCACGTCCTGTTGATTGAAGTCGAAGATGCCGCGATTCTGGAGCGCATCGTGGGCCGGGCAACCGACCCGATCACCGGGCACATCTACCACCTGAAATTCGATCCGCCGCCGACAGCGGAGATCGCGGCGCGGGTGCTGATTCGACAGGACGACACCGCCGACGTCCTGATCAGGCGTCTGCAGGAATACCACAGCAAGACCCAGCCGCTGATTCCATACTATGAGCAAGCCGGCCTGCTGCGGAGAATAGACGGCGTCGGCTCGGTCGACACGGT
This sequence comes from Acidobacteriota bacterium, assembly GCA_026393755.1. Lineage (NCBI taxonomy): Bacteria > Pseudomonadati > Acidobacteriota > Acidobacteriota bacterium. The sequence continues at coordinate 147,531 of JAPKZO010000006.1, read as the reverse complement.
GAAATCGCGCATGTTCGGCGCCATCGGATTGGGCCCGCCGGCGTAGCAGGAGGCGCGACCCGTCACGCCCTTACGGCCCTTGGCACGCAGAAGCTGCCGAAGGCAGCGAAGGCGGCTACTCGTACGACCTGACGAAACGCCACTTCTTGGCCGACCTGCCGCCTCGCGCAGGCGGCTTTGCCGCCGTCTTCCTGGCGCCGCGCGCGCGTTTGGCGGCATCCCGCAGTCCCGAGCAGGGGCGATTCGCCAGATCGGCCAGCGTGAACCGGTCAAGAACGTCGCGCAGTTCACGGGTCACCTTGACCCACACCTGGCGAGACGAGCAGCCCGGGCTTTGGTCGCACATCGACGGCAGATCGACGCAGTCCATCAGACAGAGTGGGCCGACGCCCGATTCGATGACCTCGCGGAGGCTGATGCGGTCGGGCAGGCGTCCGAGCACGTACCCACCCGTGCGCCCGGGCCGCCCTTTGATGAGCGCCGCCTTCCGCAAGGGCCCGGCAATCTGTTCAAGATAGCGCCAGGGCAGACCCGTCGCGGCGGCGACCTGCTTCAGGCCGACCGGCTTGGGGTCCTTCACGTGGCAGGCCAGTTGAGTGAGCAACTGCAAGCCGTATCGACCGCGAGTATTCAGGCGCACCAAAAACCTCCGTCAGGCGATTGTTAATTCCTACGTCGTCGCTCGGATTCTGTCAAGGGAATAGTGGCGCAATCCGACGGGCCAGCGAACGATGCGGCGTCGATTTACCAATACCCGACCAAGCGAAGTCAGTCCGGCTACTCCCATGTCGTACGTAGGCTTCGACCCGGTCGATCCCAGGCTGGACCAAACCGGCATTCCTCGTCGCCACGGCCCCCCCACCGCCACCACCCTTCTCTTGCCCAGGACTCCGAGTTCTCGAGTGCGTTCTTGACAATTATGGACATATGCTCATAATGATACCGGAGTCGTTGATCAGTGCCACGTCCGTTCTGCTCCCGCCGTATCGCCGGCCGACCGGTCGCCCCCGTCTTTGTGCCGGCCGGCGTTCCCCGGATGCTGCTCGATGATGTCGTCATGACCCTCGACGAGTTCGAAGCGCTCCGGCTCGTCGACCTGGAGAAGCTCTACCACGACGGCGCCGCCGAACAGATGCAGGTGTCCAGGCCGACGTTCTCGCGCATCATCGACTCGGCGCGCACCAAGATCGCTGACGCGCTGGTACACGGAAAGGCCCTCAGAATGGAGGGCGGCCCTATACAGGTGCACACGGGTCGACGGCGCTGCTGCCGCCTGCACGACGCACTCGGCGAGAAGCCGCAGCGGCGGGACCCACAGTGCAGGAAACCATGCCCCCGGGAAGAGGAACTTCTGTGAACATCTGCATTCCTGTCAACTCGGATGAGGGCATCGCCAGCCCGGTTTGCGCCCACTTCGGCTCGGCGCCCTTCTTCATGATTGTCGACACCGAGCTCGGAACCTGTCGCGCACTCCCAAATCGGAACCAGCACCACGCGCATGGCATGTGCCAACCGCTGATGGCCATCCAGGGCGAAGATCTCGGCGGCATCGTCGTAGGCGGCATCGGAATGGGCGCGTTGAGCAAGCTGCTGGCGTCCGGGCTCCAGGTCTATCGTGCCGAGCACCCGACCGTGGAGATGACCATGGCCGCGTTCAAGGCGGGCAAACTCCGGGCGATGACGGCCGACGCGGCCTGCGGAGGCCACGGGCAAGGCCATCAACACGGTCACGCGCACGGTCGCGGCTGAGGAGGCGGATAGAGGGTGAAGGATGGGAGATCACGGTGGCGGCAACACCGGAGCCCGCCGCGCGGGACGTTCGCAGATCGACGGGTGCGCTGAGGCGCGCCTGTCCCTTGATAGGAGGGGGAAACGTGTCGAATCCGATTCGCGTTGGCATCATCATCTGCGACAGGTATCGGACGTGCGCTGGCGGGAAGTGCCTGCGAGCGCTCAGGGCTCACGAAGGCGCGTTCAGTGCCTATGAAGGACGCGACGTCGAACTCGTTGCGTTCACGACCTGTGACGGATGTCCCGGCGGCAACGTCGAGCATGCGCCGGAGGAAATGAAGAAGAATGGAGTCGACGTCATCCACTTGGCGACCGGCCTGGTCGTCGGGTATCCTCCGTGCCCGCACATCGACTACTTCAAGACGTTCATCACCGAGAAGTACGGCATTCCGGTCGTTATCGGCACGCATCCGATCCCGGAGAAGTACTACCTCACCCACCAGGCATGTGGCACGTGGACCGGACCTGAGTGGCCGGCCCGTCTCTCCCCGACAGTGGGCGACAAGGCCATACGGCTCGCGTACGACTGACCGCCGGGGGCGATCCACGCGCGCACAGGAGACCAGGATGAAGGCCAGACACACGGGTATCAACAGCAGACTCGTCCCCTGTGGATACCCCCCGCCGACGCGACCGGCGCGGCTCCCCGGGTGGCGCTGCACAGCCGAAGCGGACGTACCGGCCGGTCCGGACGTGCCGTGTCCTCACGTGCCGTCTGCACCGACTTGAAGGCCCGATGCTGGGCTATAATGGCATCGCCTGCTGGGTTTGAACCTGCCCCACGCTAGAACCGGTTTCAAGACCCCCATTCTGGCGGCCCGAGCGACAACCGCGTACGCAGGTCTCGGAACTGCCTTTAGAGATCCTATGAGCATGATCTACCTCGACAATGCCGCGACGTCGTTTCCGAAGCCCGAAGAAACGTATGTCTTCATGGACGAGTTCTACCGGACGCACGGTGTCAACCCGGGCCGTTCGGGCTACGACCTGTGCATGGAGACGGGCCAGTTGGTGGATGACACGCGAAAGCTGTTGACGCAATTCTTCAACGGCTCCGATCCTGATCGCCTGATCTTCGCGTACAACTCCACCGACGCGTTGAATCTCGCGCTGTTCGGGATGCTCTCGGCCGGCGATCATGCGGTCACCACGACGATCGAACACAACGCGGTGCTGCGCCCCCTGTACCACCTGGCAACCCACCACGGTGTCGAGGTCGATCATGTGCCGTTCGACGAGCGGGGCTTCATTGATCCGGACGCCGTGGCTGCGCGCTTCAGACCGACGACCCGTGTGGTGGCGATCAACCATGCGTCGAATGTCATTGGCACGGTCCAGCCCATTCAGGAGATTGGGCGTCGGTGCCGGGATCGCGGCATCCATCTGGTCGTGGACGCGTCGCAGACGGCCGGGAAGATCCCGATCGATGTCCAGGCGATGAACGTGGATGTGCTGGCCTTTACGGGCCACAAGTCGCTGATGGGGCCCACCGGTATCGGTGGCATGTACGTGCGGGAAGGGGTTGAGATCCGGCACACACGCGCCGGCGGCACGGGTGTCCGATCGGCCCAACGGTCGCACCTCGACGAGTACCCGTGGCGTCTCGAGTACGGCACACCCAATATCATGGGCATCGCCGGCGTGAACGCCGGTCTGCGGTGGATTCACAAGACGGGTCTGGCGGCCATTGAGGCGCACGAGATGGGGCTGATGCGCTCGCTGGTGGAGGGCCTCCGCGACATTCCTGGGGTGAGCCTCTACTGTCAGGACGACCTGACCAACCACATCGCCGTGATGAGCTTCAACGTCGACGGGTTCGAGCCGGGCAATACCGGGACGATGCTGGACGTCGACTACAACATTGCGTGCCGAACCGGCCTCCATTGTGCACCCAGGGTGCACGAACAACTCGGGCTGGACAAGCTGTATGGCGCCGTCCGGTTCGGACTAGGCCCGTTCAACACGGAAGAGCAGATTACGACGGCCATCGGCGCCGTGCGGGAGATCGCGGCAGCCCGTGCGAAAAAGGTTCGCTGAACAGGAGAAGACACGATGAAGATCGCTATCGCCACTGATCACGACTTCGTCGCCTCGGGCTTCGGCTGCTGTCCGTTCTGCAGCATTGTCGAGGTCGAAGACGGCCGGATCCGTGAAACGCTGCTGATCCCGAACCCGGGCGCCAGCCACACCTTCTGGGCCGACTTGTTCGTGCGCAACTCGATCAAGTACGTCATCGCGGGTTCCATGGGACCGACGGCCCGGTCTGTGATGACGGGAAAAGGCGTCCAGCCTGTACTCGGCGTCACAGGCCAGGTTGATGACGTCGTCCGGCGGTTCATCGCCGGAGAGTTAAGCGTTGCGGCGCCAATCACTGACGAACATGCCGCCTCGTGCTGCGAGTGCAAGAGCTAGCATGAGCGAACCCGCGCCGACGCGCGCGACGCACGCCAGCTCCGAGCAGACTGGACGGGCACGATAAATGGACACCGCCGTTGACGCGGCCTTCCGCGCGTTCCTGCGGGACTATCCCGGTTACTCGGCGACCTCGAAACTGGACACCTTGCGAGCGACCGACTACGAGCGGCTCGACAGGCTGGGTCATGTCTGCCTCGACTACACCGGTGGTGGACTGTACTCGGCGTCGCTGTACCGCTCTCCCGCTGAACCATCTTCCTGATCGGCCGTCTCTACCGCCGCCCGGTCGGTGATCGCCCGGCAGGGTCATTGCCGCGCCCAACGGTCGGTTGATAGCCGCCGGGGTCGGCACGTCGCCAGCGTCTCCGGCGACCTACCTGCGTCCCGGCGCCGCAGGGCGGTGTGTGCGCGTGCGCGCCGGTGGCCGGCCGGTGGCCGGGGCGCCAAGGCTCCGGACGTCGCGGACGAATCGCGCCATCGAGTGAGACACGTGATCGAGAACGGTGGCCCACTCATCGAGGTGCTCGCGCCCCTTCGGCGTCAGCCGGTAGACGCGCCGGGCCGGTCCCACCTGGGCGACATCCCATTCGGACTTGACGTTGCCGTTCATTTCGAGCCGGCGCAGCACCCTGTAGAGGGCCGCTCGCTCGATTTCGGCGTCGGTGAGGGTATGCTGCTGCAGTTCGCCCGACAGGTCGTATCCGTACGAATGCCCCTTCTTGCTGAGCAAGAGCAGCACAACCGGTTCGACGAACCTGGAGAGGTTGCCCATGGCGCAAGTACACGGATAGTCCTTCCCGTGACGTGTGCACACTCGGCTTGGCACGTGCTCCTCCTCTGGACCCGGCGGGGTTCCGACGCAGAAGTCTAGCATGCGCCGCACTCAACCACGTCCGCCTCCCGAATTGGGTGTGCCTGGGGTCGGACGGGCGATCGGCCCGGGCTCATCCGGCGTCGGCCGCGCCCACCACTTCGCGGATCTTGGCCAGGAGTTGCTGGCGATCCGGCGGTTTGTCGAAGTAGCCTGCCGGCGGTGGCACGTGCTTCCTCGTCTCGATAAAGCGCTTGAACTCGTGCGACACGCCCGTGATGATCACCACCGGAATGTTTGCGGTCGAAGCGTCCTCCTGAAGGTCACGGAACATCCGTACGCCGGATTCCTCAGGCATCGTGATGTCGAGGGTGATGGCGTCGGGATGGTGTGTCTTCGCCATCAGGAAGCCCTCGCGACCGTTGCTCGCTGAGAGCACGCCGAACCCGTTGTCCTTGAACAGGGCGGACAGGTAGGCGACTTCGTCGGTTTCGTCCTCGACCACTAGAATCGTCTTCTGCGGGTTCATTCGTGTCCCTCCGGTCTCGACGGTTTCTGCAGCGCGGCCAGCGCCCGCTGCAGGGCGTCATGGTCGGCGCTGGCGAGCGCGTCTTCCAATGTGCGACGCAGGTCAGTGGGTCCCGGCGGCGATGGGGTCTCCAGTTTCAGAAGCGCGCGGATCGCCGCCACGTAGGTGCCGGGGTTGACGGGCTTCTCGATGTACACGCCGGGTCCGCGCAAGGTCATTTCCTCGAAATCCGGTCCGCCCAGCTCGTCCCGCGCGTGGCCGGTGACAATGAGAACCGGGATTCTGGACAGACGCGGGTCCTTCTGCAGGTCCCGGTAGAACCTGGCTCCGGAGTGGCGCGGCATCACCAGATCGAGGGAGATGGCATCGGGCGCGTGCGCACGCACCTTGGCCATCGCATCGAGACCGTCGGTGGCCGTCTCCACGGCAAACCCGGCATCTGCCAGAGCGCCCTGGAGGTAGTTGCGAACATCCTGTTCGTCGTCAACGATCAGCACGCGCATCGGGGTTTCCTGGTTCATATTTCCCTCCGAGGCCCTCCGCCTCCGCCGTGCCGGCGGCTTTCGCCAGCGCCTCCAGGCGGGCACGCGGCAGCAGAATGCGGAACACCGACCCCTGGTCCACCGTCGACTCGGTCTCGATCCGGCCCCCGTGTTCCTGGACGATCCTGCGTGTGGTGAGCAGGCCGAGTCCGGTCCCCTTGTTTCCCTTGGTGGTGAAGAACGTCGTGAACACCCGTTCCTTGAGCTTCGAGTCCATGCCGCAGCCGTTGTCGGCCACTTCATAGACCACGTCGGACGAACGGCTGCGCGTCCGGACGGTCACCAGGCCCCCGGGTTCCCGGCGCAGCAGGGCCGCATCAATGCCGTTCGACACGAGATTGGTCAGGCACGACTCGATCCCGGCCGGATCGAGCGGCGCCGGCGCCACGTCGGCCGCCGCATCGAGGACGAGCTCGACACCCTGCTGGCGGGCCGCCTCCCGGTAGAGGTCGACGACCGTGCGGGCGACATCGTTGGGATTGGTCATCCGGAACTCCGGAAGACGTCCTTTGGCGAAGCTGAGGAAGTCGCGCACCATCGCCGTGGTCTTGCCGAGATTGCGGTGGAGGATTTCCCAGCCTTCAGTGATCCGAGGCACGTCCGCCTTGGTCAGGCCGCTCTCGAGCAGGTACATCCCGCCTTCGAGCGCCATCAGCAGGTTCTTGATCGTGTGGGCCAGCCCAGCGACCGTCTGCCCCACTGCCCCCAGGCGCTCGGCCTCGAGCTTCTCCTTCTCCAGCTGTTTTAATGGCCGGAGGTCCTGCATGAACGCCGCGCGCCCGAGTGCCTGCCGATGGCTCCTGAGATTGACGGCCGAGAACCGAACCGGCACCTCTTCCCCGCCGACGGCCCGGACGAGCACTTCTGGGAGCGTGAGTTCGAACTCGGCCGCTGGCGATCCCTCGAAGAACTCCGGCGGCAACATCTCGCGCAGGCGTCGGGGAGAGGGGCTGCTGTTTGCCGCGAGGCCGAGCAGCGCCCGCGCCGCCGGATTCAGCAATCGCGTGCCGCCGGCCGCGTCCAGCGCCAGGATGCCGGTGGCGGAGTTGTGCACGAGGCTCTCGTAGAAGTGCCGGGTCCGATGGAGTGTATCCTCGAGCCGGCGGATGTCGGTCACGTCGGTCGAGATCTCGATGACGTGGGCCACCTCGTTCCTGCCCCGCGACAGCGGTGAGGTGGTCACCACATAGTGCGCGGGTGATCCGTCGCGGCGCACGCCAAACTGGCTGGCCACGTGATCGCCGCCGTCCTCGAAGGTCAGGCTGGCGGGACAGCTGACGCAGGGCGTCTTGCGCCGTTTGTAGACCTCGTAACACCGTCGTCCTTCGGTCTCGCCGAACGTCGCACGCAGATGCTCGTTGGCGCGGATGACCCGGAAGTCCCTGTCGATCACCGAGACGGAGCACGGGACGCGGTCGAACAGCAGATCGTATTCGCGCGCCAGTGCCGTGTCTCGGTCAGGTCCGTCGTCATCTCGATGACGAACTCGACCACACCGTGCTCATCCTTCAACGGCGCGATGTGCACGACGTAGTGACAGGCGCGGCCGTGCCGGTCGACGCCCGTCTCGTCCGATACCCGGACGCGGCCGTCCTCGAAGGTGGCCAGCGCCTGACAGCACGAGCATTCGCCGCTGGCGTTCTTGCAGACTTCGTAGCACCTGGCGCCGCGCCATTCGCCAAAGTACTCCTCGAAGTTCCTGTTGGCGGCCACCACCTGGAAGTCCCGATCGATGACGGCGACGTTGAAGGGCACCAGTTCGAACAGGCCTGGCCCCAGCAGCGCATCGAGCCGATCGCGGACCCGACTGGTCATCTCGCCACACCCTGGGGCAGCACGACACTGGCCCCTATGCGCTCGCGGACCGCGAGGTCGGGCGCATCGACGAAGCTGCGCCGCTCCCGGTGGCAGTTGGTGCACCGGCCGAGATTGGGCTTCTTGCGGGCCGCCATCACATGCGTGTGGCAGTCGATGCAGAGGGCGTGCATGGCCCGCACGTATCCGGATGCGCGGTACCCGTTGTTCACCTTGATGAACGCCCCCGCTGGAATCAGGTCCTTGTGGCACGTCACGCAGGTCTTCGCGGTGGACGCACTCCGGGGCTCGGCCGAAGGGTGACAGGTCGCGCAGGAGAGGCGGCCACCTGTGGGGGAGGCGTGCCGCTCGTGGCCGAACGCGTCGGTCGGTTGCCACATGTCCCGGTGACATTCGAAGCAGCCGGATGCCCGGTCGCGGGGCAGGTTCATGTGATGGCACCGCGGGCACGACTCCTTGCCGCCCTCCCGCTGTTCGTGCGCGTCGTGGGGAAAGGCGACACCGTTGCCGTCCAGGTTGCCGTCGATCCACAGAATCTCTCCGCCGCGCGCTCTGTGGGCAGGCCCTGGCTCGACACCGCGGCCGGCCGCCGCCGACGCCGGCAGCAGGGCAAACCCGACGGCGGCCGCGACGACGAACACGAGGGAATACACGGTCCGATCTGCCACGGCCGGCACACCGAGCCAGGTCGTGCCGACCTTGTCGAACTCGGGAAGCTTGAGGGGATCCGCATCGGGATCGGCGGGACGATCGTGCCAGACCGCAAACCGCTCGACGGCGAACAGGAAGGCGAGCACCGCCGCGGCCACCACGCCGGCGCTGACGGCGAACTCGGTCCAGGCCGGGACGTAGAGCGCCTCGCCGCGGCCCGTGTGGACCAGTCCGCCGACGTCGACCCGATTGAGAACGACGCCGAAGACACCGAGCCCGGCCGCCGCAAACTGGCCTGCGCGCGAGCGGCGGACGCGCCCAATCGACAGGAGCACGATCGGAAGCCCGGCCATCACGGCCACCTCGAACCAGAACATCTTCACCTGCCACTCCCCTCCGGTCAACAGCCGGAGGTTCCCGCGGGCGGCGAGGTCGCCGAAGCGCAACGCGAGGTAGGCGAGCAGGATCCAGCGAGCGGGCGTGGTCAGCCCCTCCAGTACCCCGGTTTCGGGCTTGCGCCGGTACACGTACGCCGTGAAGTGGCTCTCGACGATGACCATCTGCAGGCCGAGGGCGATCGCGGAGACGAGGAACAGCACGGGCAGCCACGGGGAGTACCACAACGGGTGCACGTGGTACGGCATCGCCAGGAACAGCGATCCGAGCGACGACTGGTGCAGCGTCGACAGGCCGATGCCGGCGATCACGAGCGGCAGCCGCCACTTGAGGAGCACGCGCCGGATCTTCGCGAGCGCACTGAACTGCTCGGCCGGCACCGGGAAGAACTCCAGGGCCAGCACCGTCAGGTACAACATCACGCACCAGCCGACCTCGAAAAGCGGCGAGCGCGTGTTCCAGAACACGATCATGTGCCAGATGTTCCACGGCAGACCAAGGTCGAACAGCAGGCCCACCACCACGGCGAGATAGCCGAGGAACGCCGTCAGGACCGCGGGACGGACCACGTCATGGAAACGCTCCAGCTTGAAGATGTAGACCGACGCCGTGATGATGAAGCCGCCAGCGGCCAGGGCGACGCCGGCCATCACGTCGAATCCGATCCAGAGCCCCCAGGGCGTGGCGTCCGACAGGTGGCTGGTGGCGCCGAGCCCGACCAGCATGCGGGTCGTCCCGACGGCGGCGGCGAGCCCCACGATCGCCCACAGGACGAACTTCAGTCTGCGCGCCCTACTCATCGTGGTCCTCCGACTGCCGTTTCATCCGCCGCTCGACGACCCAGTGCACGCCGGCCATCACGGCCACGACCCCGGTGAACGCGAACGGCACGGCCTCCATGGCCATCGACGTCCGCTCGGGAATCGGCACGCGCCCCAACGCCATCCCGTGGGCCAGGAACGACAGGTCGACGTTCGAGATGTAGACGACCGAGGTGCCGCCGATCTCGTCTTCTCCCCAGACCCTGTCGATGTACTTTTCCGGGTGCTCGGCTATTCGACGATGGGCCTCGGCCAGCAGGACGTCGCGGTCGCCGAAGATTGTGGCTTTCGTCGGACAGGCCTCCGTGCAGCCAGGCTGACCGCCCGTCTTGATGCGGTCGTAGCACAACACGCACTTGCGGACGTAGGGCACGCGCTGGTCCCAGTCGTACCGTGGGATGTTGTACGGGCACGCCATCATGCAGTACCGGCACCCCAGACACTTCTGGCCGTCGTACACCACGGCGCCGGTCTCGGTCTTCGACAGGGCTCCCACGGGGCACGCCGCCACACACGCCGGCTCGAGGCAATGCCGGCACTGCTTGCGCACAAACGACTGGTCGGGGCCGCGCACCACCGAGGTCCAGTTTCGCGCCGAGAGCCCATCCTGGAGATCCCATCGACGCGGCACGTCGGCCTCGAGCTTGTTGACCTTCTTGCACGCCAATGCGCACTCGTTGCAGCCGATGCACAGCGTGGTGTCGGTAAGGATGGCGGCGTTCATCGGACTCGGGTCTCCTCGGAATCAGGAATGCGGCCCACCGAGCCGGGATCTCTCAGCCCAGCTCGGCCGATCGGCGAACCCGAGCGTGGCGGCGACGCGGTCGCCGGCCTCGGGCACGAACTTCCAGGCGACGGCGGTCACCAGTTGCGACAAGGGCTGAAGCACGCAGTGGGTGATCTTCGTGAACGGGAGCAGGAACATAACGGCGTCGGCCGACAGGAGGTGCAGCAGCATGCCGGCCTGGTAGGTCAGGGGCGCGAGCGTCAGGTTCGCGCACGCGAAGCCGCTCACGAAGGGCACGGCCAGCAGCAGCGGCCACACGTAGTCCTGCAGCCGGCTGATGGCGCGGGATCGCCGGTCGGCGAGGCGCCCGGCGAAGAGGCCCACTGCCGTCACCAGCATCAGGAGGGTGAGGCCGTCGGCGGCCGCGGCGGGCAGGACCGGCCACGCGATGCCGATCACGGATTGCCAGAGCCGGACATGCGCCTGGAGCAACAGGGGCACGAGCAGCAGCCCCAGATGGAACAGGACCGAGGTCAGGCTGTAGAGCGGACGCGCCCTCCCCGCCCGACCCACCGGCAACGCCCATCCGAGCGTCTGGCGGAAGATCTCGCGGTAGGCCAGCGCGCGGTCGTCACTCCGCCCGTAGGCCTCAATGATGCCGATCCCCGTCAGCCACAGCACGCGCGCGAGGCCGAGCACCATGATCGAGAAACACAACCGGAATAGCGGGCCACGCGCGAACACGATCCAGGCTTCCACGCTTGTTCCTCCTGCGGGCGTCAGTCGAGCACGAGGGCCTTGTAGATCAGGTCGTGGAGCCCCACAATCTTGCAGTCCATCCCCTGATCCTCCATCAGTTCCCGGAGCTGCTTCTTGCAGTTGGCGCAGGGCGCCACGCAGTACTCCGCTCCGGTGGTCCTAATCTGATCGGCCTTGACCCGGCCGCCGATCGCGGTGCGATAGGGCCGGATCTCGTCGATCGAGACCGTGCCGCCCCCGCCGCCGCAGCAGATATTGTCGCGTCGATTCGGGGTCATCTCCACATAGTTGCGGCAGAAGGCCTTCAGCAGCTCGCGTGGCTGCTCCACGATCCATCCCGGCCGGGCGACATTGCACGGATCGTGGTACGTCACGCGCTCGGTCACCACGTCCGGATTGAGCCGGAGCCGCCCCTCGCGCCACGCCCGATGCGTGTATTCCATGATGTTCAGCACCGGGAGCGCTTCGGCGCCGCCGCAGAACATCGGGTAGAAGTGCTTCGCCGACCGTGAGGCGTGGCCACACTCGCCGATGAGGATCTTCTTGACCTTGAGCCGCTCGGCTTCGGCCCGCACCTTCCGCAGCACGTGCTCCAGGACCTGGTCGCTGTAGAACAGCCCGTAGTTGATCCCGTCGAAATAGCCCGTCCCGATCGTCCAACTGTCGCCGGTCGCGCGGAACACCGCCGCGATCCCCATCAGGCTGTCGGCCTCCATGATGAAGTCTGAGACCGCCGGCAGGAACAGGTACTCGGCGCCTTCCTGATCGACCGGGAACGGAATGGCGATGTGTTTCTCGTCCTGCATCTCCTCGCTGAGGAATTCGAGACTGTCCAGTAGGGCGGGCACGGGGATCGCCGACGTGTTCCCGCTCGCGCCGAGCAGCTGTTCGCGGGTGCTGACCGCCAGCGCACGCGGCACGATGCCGATCTCCGAGAGTACATAGCGCCCGAGATGCGTCACCAGGCCATGATCGACGCCCATCGGGCATTCGAAATGACAGCGCCGGCACGCCGTGCAGTCGTAGAAGGTGTCCGCCATTTCGGCGACGGTCTCATCGGTCAGTCCGGGGTCCCCGAGGATCCGTCCGCGCAGGATGCCCGAGATGGTGAAGTGCCGGCGATAGACCGCCAGCAGCAGCTCCGAGCGCCAGCAGGGAATGTCGCGATCGTCGCCGGTGGCCTCATGGATCTGGCACTTGACGGCGCACCGGGCGCACTTCGTGCTGATGCGCGCGTAGTGGTCGAGGGCCACCCGGTAGTTCGTGTGCTTCAGGATGGCGGCGAAGGCCTCGAGAAACCGCCTGGGGCGGTCTCGGACGTCGAAGTCCTCAACGTGGTATCGGACGGCCAAGCGCTGGCGCTCGATGACGGCCGGCTTTTTCGGCAGGGCGAACGCGCGTGCGCGTTCGGCTTCGGTGAGTGGTGCGCCCGGCATGGTGTCGCTCGTCCTCCGTCTGGGCGGGATGCGCGTGCCAGCCGCCTGGGGAGGAACAGGGACCGGCAGTAGGGGCGTGACAGAGAGAGAATATCACATATAGATGTATTTCACATCTAAACGAATACTACACTTACTTGGTCGACAATCGGAATTGATCGTCCCCGCGAGGGGGAACGCACCCGGCCGCTCAGGTGGTGGAAGGACCGGGCCAGCCCGGTCGTCGAGTCCCCCTGTACGCCGGATGCAGGAACGCGATCGGTGGCGGACTCGGGGCGAGCGGCGCGGGCGTCAGGGCAGGATCGGTTCTGACGTCATCTCCGCACGCCGGCCAGCGCCGCGCCGGCCGCGACGACGGTCTCGTCGATGGTCGAACAAGGCCCGGCTCCCTCCACCGCCCGTCTGCCACGCTTCAGGCAGGACCCGGGGGGGGACGGGATGCCGCCGGCGTCGGATCTGTGAGACCGCGTCGGCGCACTTGCCCCACGTCCCGAAGTTCCCTATAGTTGCTCGGCAGAGAGACTTGGCATGTTCCGCATCCTCTTCGCATGCAGCGGCAACGCGGGGCGCAGCCAGATGGCTGTGGCGTTTGCGCGCAGGATTTCGCCGAAAGACATGGAAATCACCTGCGCCGGAGACGTTCATCAGGATGTGGCGCCATCCGCCTCTCGGGTGATGGCGGAGCTCGGGATCGAGATTGCGCCCCGGGTGGCCCTTGCACTCGACGAAATCCGATATGAACCATTCGACGTCGTGGTGACCTTGTGCAACCACTCCCGGGAATCGTGCCCGACGTTGCCCGGTTCGCCCGCACGTGTGCACTGGCCGCTTGTCGATCCCGCCACACAGGACCCGGCAACGACCGGCCCGGCTGACGAGGTGTTCCGGCAGGTCAGGGACGATATCCGCCATCGTGTGGAAGGCCTCTTTCAGTTCGGGTTTCTCGAATCGATCCGCCAGGTCCGCATCACGCTGGGATCGCTGCTCGACAATCTGACGGACGGCGTCCTGGCACACGATATGGATCGCCGGATCTACTTCTTCAACCGGGCGGCACAACAGATCACGGAGCGCGAGTACGGCGACGTCATCGGCCGCGACTGCCACGATGTCTTCCTCGACCGGTTCTGCGGCGGCGACTGCTCGTTCTGCACCGACCAGCGCCATGCCGCACGCTCGAGGCTGGGCTACCCCCGCACCTTCATCACCAAACGCGGCGAACGGCGCGACCTCCAGATGTCGGTGGTGACCACCGAGACTCCTGAGCATCATGTCACCGGTGCGCTGGTGGTCTTTCGCGACGTGACCGAGGTGGTTCATCTGCGTGAGCGGCTGGAGCATACGCGGGGGTTCTGCGGCATTGTCGGGCGCCACCCGTTGATGCAGCGCGTGTTTGATTCGATCCGCGAGCTGACCGACATCAACGTGCCGATTCTGATTCAGGGCGAGAGCGGCACGGGCAAAGAGCTGGTGGCCACGGCCCTGCACCAGTTGAGCCGGCGCGGCGCAGGGCCGTTCGTCCCGGTAAACTGCGGCGCGCTGCCCGAGGGCACGTTGGAAAGCGAGCTGTTCGGGCACGTCAAGGGCGCATTCACCGGCGCGATCCACGATCGGAAGGGACGGTTCGCGCTCTCCGAGGGCGGGACCATCTTTCTCGACGAGATCGGCGAGATCTCCTCGGCCATGCAGGTCAAGCTCTTGCGAGTGGTGCAGGACAAGCTGTTCATGCCGGTCGGCGGCGAACGGAACCTCAAGGCAGACGTGCGAGTCATCTGCGCCACCAACAAGGACTTGAAACGCCTGACCCAACAGGGTCTGTTTCGCGAGGACCTGTACTACCGTCTTGCCGTGGTACCGCTGACGGTCCCGCCGTTGCGCGAACGCGCGAGTGACATTCCCCTGCTCGTCGAACACTTCCTCGACAAGTTCTCCAGTGACACCGCGAAACGCGTGACCCACGTCACGCCGGCGGCTCGCGCCCGCCTGGAAAGTTACGCGTGGCCGGGCAACGTCCGAGAACTCGGCAACGCCGTTCAGTTCGGCATGATCAAGTGCCACGGCGATGCGCTTGATCTCCAGCATCTTCCCCCGGAGATCGTGCCGCTTCAGAAGAATCCGATCGCCACGAAGGCGGGACGTCCAGGTAAGCTCGACGTCGAACGTGTGGCGGACGCGCTCAGCAGGGCGGGGGGCAGCCGGGCGCACGCGGCCCGGCTGCTTGCCGTCAGTCGGACTACCCTGTATCGCTTCCTTGATGGTCACCCGGTGTTCCACAATACAGACCTGTAACGAAATAGATTCTGGACACGCCCCGTCCTGAACGACACGACTGCAAAGCACGATGTTGTCGTAACTTGAGACCAGGTGGCGGCCGCTGACCACTCTCTGCGGCGGACCGATCCGTCACGAAATCAGCAGACCCCTCCCGAACCAGCCCAGTCCGATTCGCCCGGGAATATCCTGCGTTTTCAGTGCTTTCGAGCTGCGCGCAGAAGGTGGGCGCCTGGCACGTCGCATGCTCCAGTGTTGTTGTAGTTGCACACACTGGAGACTCGAGTGGCACGGGACTGCAATCAGAACATCCTCAAAGTGCTCCGGTTGTCGCGAGACATGATGCTCCTGGCCGACCATGGCGACCAGACGCGTCTGGATACCGGGTGCGGTGTCCTGTTCGGAACGCTCCGCGACACGGCCTACAAGCTCCGCAACCTTGCCGAGCAGGAGATGCAGGTCCACAGGAATGCCGGTATCCGGGACACCAAGGAGCCGAACGTTGGCTGACACCAGCAGCGTCAATCGCCCCACGACGGGCGTCATCCCCGTTCACAAGAGCGTGGTGCGGCTTGTCAAGGCCGACATCACGACATTGGACGCCGAAGCCATCGTCTTCTACGCCAGGCCCAACCTCGCGCTCGGGTCTGGCTTCGGCAATGCGATCGCCCGAAGGGGCGGTGCAACGATCAAGGAGGAACTCGACCAGATCGGATCGGTTCAGGTCACCGGCGCCGTGGTCACGTCGGCCGGCACCTTGAACGCCAGGTTCATCGTCCATGCCGTGGGTCCGGTGTTCCAGGAGCCGGACCTTGAGCAGAAGCTGCGCGCGACGATGGTGAACGCCCTCAAGCTGGCGGACGATCGGGGGATCGCTCAGATCGCGTTTCCCCCGATGGGGGCCGGGTTCTACGGTGTTCCTCTTCCGGTGTGCGCGGAGGTGATGCTGTCGACGCTGACGGCATACCTCTCAACGACCACGGGCATTCGGGAAGTGATCATCTGCGCAAACGACACTCGAGAGTACAAGGCGTTCGAAGCCAGGCTGGCGGCGATGACACCGGCGTCGTCGTGACGACGCCGCCGACACCAACCGCGCGTGAGACAGGATATGAGTGATCTCCTCCATTTCGCCGAACACCGGCTCCAGGAAACGGCCCTGCTGGTCATGGCGTGTGTCTACGCACTCCGGATTGCCTGGCTGCTACGCTTCAAGGCCGGTCGGGACCGTCAGGCCCCCACGGGCCCTACACCGCCAGCCATGCGACGGGGCATCCTCTATTCGTGGCTCAACGTCGCGATGCCGCTGGCCATGGAAAGTACGCGCACGCACATCCTGCTGTACGCGCAGTTCGTCGTCTTCCATCTCGGCGTGGTGGCCGCCATTGCACTGTCGTTCATCATTCCCTACGGCCCGCACTGGCTCGACGCTTCATGGCTCGTGCTCACGCTCCAGATCATGATAGGCGCGGCCTTCCTCGTGTCGGTCGCGCGATTGGTCCGCCGCGTGTCCAACAGGACGATGCGGGTGATCAGCACGCCAGATGACTACTTCTCCCTGACGCTGCTCGCGATCTGGTTCCTGTTCGCCGTCCTGGCGGTGCCGAACCGCGTGGACGCCCTCGAGACGGTGCGGCTCGTCTACTTCTTCCTGACGGCTTTCTTCCTGTTGTACGTGCCGTTCAGCAAGATCTCGCACTACCTCTACTACCCCTTCACGCGTTTCTATCTGGGCCGGACGCTGACCCACCGAGGTGTCTTTCCGATCCAACGAGGCCCCCGGCCTCGTTCCGTGAGGACCCCGTAGACGGCACCGCGCCACTGCGCCGCCGATGCGACGCACCGTCACCCGAACGGCATAGACCGGAGAGCAGCGTGTCCACGAGTTACCAACCCCGCTCGCACAAGGCCGACAAGCTCCTCGAGCGCATGGCGAAGAAGCTCAACCGGCAGGTGGTGGGCTCCCTGACGGCCTGCGTGCATTGCGGCATGTGCACCGATTCCTGTCACTACGTGCTGACCAATCCCGACGACCCGACGTATGCGCCCGCCTACAAGGCTGACCGCGTCCGGAAGATCTTCAAGCGGCACTTCGACTGGACGGGCCGGGTCTTCCCCTGGTGGGTGGGCGCGTCGACGGTCTCGACCGACGAGGAACTGGAAGAACTGAAGGACATCGCCTTCGGTAAGTGCACGAACTGCCGGCGATGCACGATCAATTGTCCGATGGGCGTCGACTTCGCCGTTGTCAACCGCATGATGCGCGGCCTCCTGGTGTCGGTCGGCGTGATGCCGGAAGGCGTCGCCGTCGTCAGCAAGGATCAATGGGAGATCGGCAACCAGATGGGCGTGCTGAAGGAGGAGTACCTCGAGACGCTCGAGTGGATGTCGGAGGAACTCAGCGGCGAACTGAACGACCCGGCCGCGGTGATCCCGGTGGACGTCATGGACGCCGACGTCGTGTATTCCATCAATCCGCGCGAGGTCAAGTACGACCCCCGGACCATTGCCGACGCGGCGAAGATCTTCCACCTGGCCGGTGAGAAGTGGACCATGCCGAGCGAGGGCTGGGACATGACGAACTTCGGGCTCTTCTCCGGCGACGACGACCTCGGCGGCGCCGTGGCGCGGCGCCTGTACGACAAGGTCACCGAGTTGCGCGGCAGGAAGCTGGTGATCTCCGAGTGCGGCCACGGGTATCGGTCGACGCGGTGCGAGGGCCCGAATTGGGCCGGCATGGATGTCCCGTTCGTGATGGAGAGCTCGGTCAACACCATGTTGCGGTACATCAAGGAAGGCCGCATCAAGGTCGACAAGTCCCGCAACACGACGCCGGTCACCTTCCACGATTCGTGCAACAACGCCAGAAGCTGCGGCTTGTTCGAGGAACCGCGCGAGCTGCTCAGTCTGGTCGTCACCGACTTCCGCGAGATGTACCCGAACCGGTCCGAGAACTACTGCTGCACCGGCGGCGGCGGTGCCATGTCGATGAGTGAGTACACGCCCCGACGTTTGAAGTCGGCCAAGGTCAAGGCCGACCAGTTGGCCGCGACCGGAGCCAGTGTCGTGGTGACGTCATGTCACAACTGCGTGGACGGCCTGACCGACTGCATCCGCCACTACAAGCTCGGCATGCAGGTCACCCAGCTCGTCAACCTGGTTGCCAATGCCATCGTCGTACCGACGAAGGTCGCGCTCCCCGCCGTGGTCGAACCCGAGCCCGTCGCACCACGGGCTCAGCTCAGCCTCGCGGGCCGACGGATCCTGGTCGTGGACGACGAGCCGGATGTGCTGGTCTTCTACAGCGCGGTGCTGCAGGACAATGGCGCGAGCGTGTTCGAAGCCAGCGACGGGGATTCCGCCATCGCGATCGCGCGCCGGGAGAAGCCGGACTTGATCACGCTGGACCTCTCGATGCCTGGCACCGACGGCGGCAAGGTCTTCGAGACGCTGCGCAAGGACCCCGATCTGGCGGGCATCCGGGTGTGCATCATCACCGGCCGGCCGGAACTGCGCCGGTTGATCTACGACCGCGGGGTCTTTCCGCCCGAGGGGTACCTGGACAAGCCCGTGGACGACGAGACCCTGCTCCTGAACGTGCGGAAGATCCTGGAGGTGCACTAGGCTGCCCCCCGCGGGGACCGTTCGAGAGGCAGCGTCGTCCGGGCAGACGAACACCGAGCCACAGGCCGAAAGGCAGCGATGGATCTTCCCTACGAGCAGTACTTCGACGCGATGCCCTGCTACGTCACCGTGCAGGACCGTGACTTTAAGGTGATGGCGGCCAACCGGCGGTTTCGCGAAGCCTTCGGTGACTACCGAGGGCGATACTGCTACCAGGTCTACAAACACCGCGCGGAGAAGTGCGAGGTCTGCCCGGTTGAACAGACGTTCCGCGACGGCCAGGTTCACAGCGGCGAGGAACGCGTCACCTGCCTCAACCGGACGGAGGTATCGGTGATCGTGTACACCGAGCCCATCCGCAACGAAGAGGGCCACATCACGGGCGTGATGGAGATGTCCACCGACATCACCGATGTGAAGCGCCTCCAGAACCAGCTCCGCAACAGCCAGGCGCACTACAGCAGGCTGTTCGAGGAAGTGCCCTGCTACATCTCCATCCAGGATCGTGACCTGAACATGGTCGACGCGAATCGCCTGCATCGCGAGACGTTCGGCGACTTCCTCGGGTGCAAGTGCTACGAGATCTACAAGCATCGAACCGAGGAGTGTTTCCCGTGCACCGTCCGGGAGACCTTCGACGACGGCCAGTTGCACGTCCATGAGGAGGTCGTGACGTCGCGGGACGGTCGCCCGATCAACGTCCTCGTCCACACGACGCCAATCGTTGGCGCCGACGGCAAGGTCGACCGGATCATGGAAATGAGCGCCGACATCACTCAGATCCGCCGGCTCCAATCCCAGCTCGCCTCCATCGGGCTGCTCATCGGGTCCATCTCCCACGGGATCAAAGGCCTGCTCAACGGGCTGAATGGCGGAGTGTACCTGGTCAACAAGGGGCTCGCCGCAGGGGATCAAGCGCGTGTGGCCAAGGGATGGGGCATCGTCGAACGGAACATCGAGCGGGTCCGCAACATGGTCCTGGATATTCTCTATTACGCGAAGGACCGCGAACCTGACTGGAAGCCGGTGTCGGCCGAGGCCGTCGTCAACGAAGTGTTCGAGGCCATGCGGGACAAGGCCACTGAGCTTGGTATCGAGTTCACCCGGGTGGTCGCCCCGGAGACAGGCACGTTCGAGGCGGACGAGAAGGCCGTGCGGGCGATGCTGGTGAACCTGACGGAGAACGCGTTCGACGCATGCCGCCTCGACGTGAAGAAGCCGGTGCACCGCGTGACGCTCCGGACCGGTCAGACAGATCGTTCAACCGGATTCGAGATCGAAGACAACGGCATCGGGATGGAACAGGAGACCCGGGAGAAGGCCTTCAGCCTGTTCTTCTCCTCGAAGGGCTCCGAAGGCACGGGGCTCGGCCTGTTCGTGGCGAACAAGATCGCAACGGCGCATGGAGGCTCTATCCAGATTGAGTCAACACCTGGCACAGGCACGCGTTTTGTGGTCGCCATTCCGAACTCCAGATCCGGAAGCGCCGCCGAACCCGGCGCCGTCACCGCCCTTGGGACACACTGAGATGACCGACAAGAAGACCATTCTGATCATCGATGACGACGCGGACACGGTGACCTATTTCTCCAGCCTGCTGGAAGACAATGGGTACGCTACCATCACCGCCGGGAACGGGGCACAGGCCATCGACCTGGTCAAGAAGCACCGCCCCGACCTGATCACATTGGATATCACGATGCCGGAAACCTCCGGCGTTCGGTGCTATCGCGATCTGCGTGAGACCGAGGCATGGCACACGATTCCCGTGATCATCATCACCGGCGTGTCCGACGACTTCCGTACGTTCATCTCGTCGCGCAGGCACGTGCCGCCTCCGGACGGCTATCTCAGCAAGCCGGTCGATACCGGGGAACTGCTGGCGCTTGTCGCCAAGCTGCTGCCGATCTGATCAGCCGGCGACGAGGCCAGCTGTACACGGCGCTCCTCGACTCACGTGAGCTCAAGGCTTGGCATCCGTCACGCCCAGGCCACACCCAGCGCCGCGCCGGCGGCGGCAATCGTGTCGTCGATATCCGCGTCGGTATGCGCGATTGAAATGAAGTTGGCTTCGAACTGCGACGGTGCCAAAGACACGCCGCGGCGCAGCATCTCGTGGAAGAAACGCCCATAGCGCGCGGTGTCGCACCGGGACGCCCGCGCCCAGTCGACCACGTCGTCCGCCGTGAAAAACAGCGTCCACATCGACCCGGCACGCGCGACCCGGCACCGATAACCGCCCCGCTGAATCTGCGCCAGCAGCCCCGATTCGAGGCGTGCGCCCAATGCCTCGAGCAGGCCGTAGAACCCGGGCGTCGCGTCGATCTGACCCAACGTCGCGAGTCCCGCCGCCATCGCCAGCGGATTGCCAGAGAGCGTACCGGCCTGATACACGGGACCCTCCGGCGCCACCAGCGCCATCAGGTCCGCCCGCCCTCCGTAGGCCCCTACGGGCAACCCGCCACCGATGATCTTGCCGAGTGTGGTCAGGTCAGGCCGCACACCGTACAGTTCCTGGGCACCGCCCCTGGCCAGGCGGAACCCCGTCATCACTTCGTCCAGGATCAGAAGGGCATCGTGCCTGGTGCACAACGCCCGCAACCCCTCCAGGAAGCCGGGGCGCGGCGCGACCACCCCCATGTTGCCCACCACTGGCTCCACGATGACCGCGGCGATGCTGCCAGGGTATTCATCGAAGACACGCGTCACGCCGTCGAGATCGTTGAATGCGGCAGCCAGGGTGTCACGCGCCGTTCCCTCAGTCACGCCGGGACTGTCGGGCACGCCCAGCGTGGCGGCACCGGAACCGGCCTTGATCAAGAACGAGTCGCCGTGACCGTGGTAGCACCCCTCGAACTTCACGATCTTCGGCCGTCCGGTCGCGCCCCGAGCCAGGCGCGCAGCAGACATGGTCGCTTCAGTGCCAGAGTTCACCATCCTCACGCGCTCGAGCGATGGCACCCAACTGGTCAACTGCTCCGCCATCTCCACCTCAAGCCGGGACGGCGAGCCGAATGAAGCACCGCGTGTGATCTGATGCGTGACGGCGTCCACCACGGCTGGATGCCCGTGGCCGAGAATCATCGGACCCCACGACCCGATGTAGTCGATGAAGCTCCGCCCATCCTCGTCTTCGACACGGGCGCCATGTGCGCTGGCAATGAACAGGGGTGTGCCGCCTACGCCGCGGAAAGCGCGTACGGGCGAGTTGACACCGCCGGGGATGCACTGTCTCGCTCTGTCGAACAGGGCCCGGCTCTCTGCCCCGGCCGTCTGCGGCAGGTCTGCCACGCTTCACTCCTCCGGATGAGGTCCGCTCAGGCCAGCGCCCGTGCGGCGGCCTTGGCGAAATAGGTCAGGATGATGTCGGCCCCGGCCCGGCGAATGCAGAACAGCGTCTCGAGCATGATCCGGCTTTCGTCGAGCCAGCCATTGGCTGCCGCCGCTTTGATCATCGCGTATTCACCCGAGACGTTGTACGCCGCAACGGGAACTTCGAAACGCGTCTTGACCTGGTATACGACGTCCAGGTACGCGAGGGCAGGTTTGACCATGACGATGTCCGCCCCTTCTTCGAGATCGAACGCAACCTCCCGCAGAGCCTCACGGCCGTTGGCCGGATCCATCTGATAGCCCCGGCGGTCACCAAAAGCGGGGGCCGATCCGGCCGCATCACGAAACGGTCCGTAGAACCCCGACGCGTACTTCGCGGCGTACGAGACGATGATAATGTCGGTACGGCCGACTCGATCGAGGGCGTCACGAATCGCCCCCACGCGGCCGTCCATCATGTCGGACGGAGCCACGACATCGGCCCCCGCCGTCGCATAGGCCAGGGCCGCATCGGCCAGGCGCGGCAGGGCCCGATCGTTGTCCACATCGACTCTACCGTCCGGCCCGGCGCTGAGCGGTCCGCAGTGGCCGTGGTCCGTGTACTCACACAAGCAGACATCGGCCCACAATGACAGCGAGGGGTACTCACACCGCAGCGCCTTGAGCGCAGTGGCCACCGGCCCCTGAGGGTCGGCGGCCGCCGCCCCATCAGGATCCTTGGCATCAGGAAGACCAAACAGGATGACGCCCGAGATCCCCAGGGCCTGGAGATCGCGGCACTGGGCGACCAGTTCGTCGACGCTCAACTGGAAACAACCCGGCATCGCGGCGATCGGGCGCCGTACGCCTTCACCGGTGCACACAAACAGAGGCTCAATCAGGTTTGCGGGGCTCAGTTGCGTTTCGCGAACGAGCCGCCGTATCGTATCGGTTCGGCGGAGGCGACGGGGACGTTGCGTCGGAAAGCTCATCATGACACTCCATCGAGGAGACTGACCTAGTCTAATCTACATCGCGCCGAGCATGTCTGCACCAGCGTTGGGGGCCAGGTTCGTGAAATCGTCTCTCGGCTGGACCCGTGGTCGAACAGGATGAGGATCATCGGCCCGAGCCTCTACCACGCAGGCAACAGAGACACGAAGACTCCGCCCAGGACAACCCACAAGACGTCTATTCTGAGACGGAGGGCGACGAACGCGACCAATGCCAGTATCGCGGTCCTGATCGTCCACGAGGTCGCGAGCCCGAATCGGACCGTCACGGCGGCCAACAATCCGACAAACGACAACAACGCGCCACGGGTCGCGCCCCGGAAAATGGCGAGGCGCTGGAGCCTGTCGAAGTGAGGCATGATGAGCGCCACCATGAGAAAGGACGGCGAGAAGATGCCCATCGTCGCGACAACGGCCCCGGGAATCCCGCGGCAGAGGTAGCCCACGAAGGTCGCGGTGATGACGATCGGGCCAGGCGTCACCTGTCCGAGCGCAATGCCGTCCATGAACGTCCGCACGGGCATCCAGCCGCGGACTTCCGCCACTTCGTGCTGCATCAACGGCACCGACGCAAAGCCACCGCCGAACGCCAGAAGATCCACCCGGATCATCGTCACCGCCAGCTCGAACAACTGACGGTCCATCCAGAAGAGCAGTGCCACCGCGCCACCAGCGGCGACTGCGAGCGCCAGCGTCGGGTAGAGGACATCCCGATGGCGGGACAAGTCACCTCGAGACGTGCGCTCGGTGTTGCCGCCTCTCAACAGCCCGGCGCCGACGATTCCGCAGCCGGCGATGACGAGAATTGGATTGATTCGGATGGTGAGCGCCACGGTCGCAGCGGCAGCCAGCGCCGCGCCGCGCCAGTTCGTGATGGAACTGCTGGCGAAAGTGCAGGCGGCGTTCGCGGTGAGCGCGACCACGACCGCCGTCAGTCCGAGGAACATGCTGATCGTGACTGGCCATGCGCGGGTGTGAAGGTACAAGGCAGTCAGCCCCACCATCAGGCCGAATGCGGGAAGACCGAAGGCCACATATGCGATCACGCCACCTGGAACACCACGCGTACGCAACCCCACGTAGGCTGTCGTCTGCATCGCGGTAGCCCCTGGAATGGTCTGGCACAAGGCCACGCCGTCCTGAAAGTCGGCCTCGGCGAGCCACCCCCGTCTGGCGACCGCCAGGTCCTTGATGTAGGCCACCATCGCGGGTCCACCGAACGCGGTCGCACCCAGGCGAAGAAACGCGAGGAACAGAGCCGCCAGCGACGGGGCCGCAGCGACCGACGCGGCGGGATTGGAAGGATCGGCGATGGTGGGCGTCATCCCGACCAGGCGATCCATCACGAGGCTCCCCGATCGGGATCGAAGCGGCCTAACAGGACCGCGGCCAGGCCATCACTGGTCCGGTTCGCGGCTTCCACGGCTGGCGGAGCGCCCAGCCCGACAAGCGCGGCCGTCGTCGTGGGTCCGACGCTGGCCACGACCGTGCGGCCGGCGAGACTGGACAGGGTCGTCGTCCCAAGCGCTGCGGCGAAAGCCTCGGCACTCGACGGCGACAGGAACGTCACGGCATCGACGCGTCCGGCCTCGAGTTCGCGCACGACATCCACCATGCCGGCTGGCAGAACCGCCCTGGTGGTATACGCGATCGGATCGATGATCCGCGCGTGGGCCGCGACCAGCAAGTCGCGCAGCGTGGACCGAGCGATGGCGGATCGGGGCCAGAGCACGGTCTTCCCGGCCAGTGTGCCGCCATCAATCTCAATGATGGCGCGTGCCAACTCGTCGGCGCCGCCGTTGGCCGGACAGAGCGCGACGGGGGCGCCGCTCGAGGCGACCGCCCCGCGGGTCACGGGTCCGACAGCCGCGACGCGCGGAGCGGCAGCGGTCGACCACTGCCAGCCGCGCCACTCCGGCCGCGCACAGACGATCCCGGCCGCTCTGGCACTTGTAAACACGACCCAGTCGACCTCCCCCAGCCGTGCCAGCGCCTGCTCGATCGGGAGTTGGTCCGGCACGACTTCGAAGACGATGACCGGAACCGACCATACCCGGACGCCATTGGCGGCAAGAAGCGCAGACAGGCGGGAACCGGCGCCATCGTCCTGCGTGACAATGACGACACGTTCCCGGGCGGCGGAGGTCATGGCTGGTCCCCGCCCGTGGTTCCGAGCGCGGCGCGCGCGCGATCGAGCAACGCGCGGGCCCCGTCCCCCAGCAGGCGGTCGGCCAGCCGCGTGCCCGCGTCGGCCGCATCGCTCTCGCAATCGACCGACGCTCTTTCGCGTCCACGCACCGATCCGCGGCCGTCAATGTCGGCGACGATCGCCGTCAATGCCAGCACCCCGTCCCGCCATGTGCCGAAGGCACCGATTGGGACCTGGCATCCGCCCCCGAGCCGTGCGAGAAGCGCGCGTTCGGCCAACGTCGCGAGGCGCGTGGGGCGGTGATCGAGCAGGCACAACAGGCGACTTACACGGGCATCGGCGGCGCGCGATTGCGCTGCCAGCGCCCCCTGGCCGACGGCTGGCACGATCACGTCTGGCGCAATCACCTGCGCAATGCGATCGGTGAGCCCGAGGCGAACGAGGCCGGCCCGGGCGAGCACGAGGGCATCGAACTCGCCGCGGTCGAGCTTGGCCAGTCGGGTCGTGACGTTGCCCCGCGCATCGAGCACCCTGATGTCGGGACGCCGCTCGAGCAGTTGGGCGCGGCGGCGGAGCGACGAGGTTCCGATGCGCGCGCCTGGCGGCAGCGTCTCGAGCGTGGCGCCCGATGCGGTGACCAGGACGTCGCGGGGGTCTTCCCGGGCCAGCACCACGGTGACGGTGAGGCCGGCCGGGCAGGCGGTCGGCACGTCCTTCAAGCTGTGCACAGCGAGATCGATCGTGCCGGCCAGAAGCGCGTCGTCGAGTTCCTTGGTGAAGAGCCCTTTGCCCCCCACCCTTGCGAGGGGCACGTCGAGCACGCGGTCGCCGTGGGTCTGGATGACGACGTGCTCGACCACAATCCCGGGCCCGTGGATGCGGAGATGGTCGGACACCTCCGCCGCCTGCTTCAACGCGAGGTCACTGCCCCGCGAGCCAATTCGAATCGGAGCGCCCGCGTCAGGAAGTCCCATTGCCGACCCCAAGCGCGGAGGGAGCCGGTTCCAGCGCGAACAGCTCCCGCAGCAGCTCCAGGCGGGCCGACTCGACAGACGGCGGGAGCGTGCCTGACGTCAATTGGGTGATGGGCGGACGGAGCAGCCGGTTGATGAGCGTCTTGGTCATCCGATCGATGGAGGCTTTCTCATCCGGGTGGAAGTGCTTCAGGTTGCGGCCCACCTCCTCGGCGCGCACGCGTTCGAAGCGGTCAGCAAGCTCGCGCACGACCGACGCGGCTCCCTGCCCTCTCGTCCACGCCATCAGCTTTCCACACTCCTCCTCGACGATGGCTTCAACGCGCGGCACCTGGCGCAGCCGATGAGCCAAGCTCCGGTCGACCAGGGTGCGAACCGCATCGATGGGATACAGGACGACGTTGTCGAGGCTCGCCGCCGATGGCTCGATATCGCGGGGTACGGCCACATCCACCAGGACGAGAGGTCTGGCGCCGCGCCCGGCGACGGCGCGGCGCACCATCTCACACGTCACCACGAACGCGGGCGCACGCGTGGCGGACACGACGACATCGACTGACGAGAGCAAGGATGGAACGTCGCCAAGCGGCGCCGCATACCCACCGAACGCCTCGGCCACGGCGGCGGCTCGCGCCAGTGTCCGATTGGCCACCACCAGACGGGCGGGACGCCGGTCGGCGAAGTGTCGCGCCGCCAGGCGGCAGGTGTCGCCGGCCCCGATCAGCAGTACTGACCGGTCTCTCAGATCGCCCAGCACGCGTTCGGCCAGACTCACCGTCGCCGACGCGACCGACACGGCTCCCATCCCGATGTCGGTCTCGGCCCGGGCCCGTCTGCCGGTGTGAATGGCGGTCGACCACAGCCGGTGCATCAGCGGTCCAAGGGTCTCGGCATCCTGCGCCAGGGTTTGTGCTCCGCGGACCTGGCCCAGAATCTGATGCTCGCCAAGGATCATCGAGTCGAGCCCGGCCGCCACGCGCAGCAGGTGGCGGCAGGCCTCGTCGCCGCTCCGCAGGTACGCGTGTGGCGCGACGAGCGAGCCCCGGTGGCCCGCCTGTCTGACGAACATCTGGCGCATCGCGGCCTCCGCCGAAACCGCGTCGGCGGCACTCACGTAGAACTCCGTTCGATTGCACGTGGCAAGGATGACGGCTTCACTGACGGCCCCGTTGCTCCGAATCTCGCGCAGGACGGCCTGCACGGTGGCGCCATCCATCGCCAGCGCCTCCCGCAGTTCGATCGGAGCGGTGTGATGGTTGATGCCGAGCAGCTGCACGTGCATGACAATGTCTCTCACAGGGGGCGCGAGGGGGGCGTTACAATCAGCATGGCAATCGACCCAGGAGCATGTGCGCGGCAGGTCGATTGCCGACCGCCGCTCCGCCACCAAACCGGGTGTGCTCGTAATCCAGCACGACCTTCAGCGACCGGTTCCAATGCCAGTTCAACGCCACGCCAACGGCCGCAACCGATCGGACCGTGAAGGCCGGGTCTGCGAGAACCGGAAAGACGGACGGACCGACGTCGAGGTGAGTATAGCGCGCCGCCAGTTCGACGGCGCCCCAGTGACCTGAGCCCGGCACCAACGGTCGGCGTGGCGATGCAATCGGCCATCACCGCGACGCACCCTGCGACCAGCATGCAGGCGGCTGCCAGCGCCAGCGTGACGACTCGAGAACGTGAACGATCCATAGGACTTTCTTGGTTGGACCGGGGCGATTAGTGCCACTCCCACTCGATGAAGCCGGGTTTGACCTCGCTCATCGCATTGACGATGAGCTCGACCAGCCCGCCATACAGGATCCGGTTCTTCTCCCAGAGATCGTAGTAGGCGAGCATGTCCCTGAACTGACCCTTGCAATTGGAGCAGGGGGCGCACAGGTACTTCGGAATGGATGGGTCGAGACAGTCGCCGAACGCGTTGAGCACCTGTTCGAGTTTCTTGCGCCCCGACACGTGGAAGCGCCAGTCCGGGAAGTTGTGGCCGCTCATGATCGCGAATCCACTGCCCCCCCCGCAGCAGTAGTTGTCGACGCCGTGCGGCTCCATCTCGCGGAACTTGGGACAGATCGCCCGAATGATTTCGCGCTGGGGCTCGACGACTCCCATCAGCCGTACCATGTTGCACGGGTCGTGCAGGGTCACGGGAAAATCGTTGCGCGACGGATCGAGCTTCAGACGACCGCTGGCCACGATGTCTCGGAGCAGCGTCATGGAACTTTCGCGCGGGATATTGAGCTCGCCGGTCAGAACGCGATCCGCAATGACCGACAGCGCTTTGTGGGCGTGGCCGCATTCCCCGAGGACGATCTTCCCGACCTTCAGCTTCTTCGCGGCCTCGGCGTGCTTGATGGCCACGCGCGCGAACTGCGCGTCGTCGTACCACAGGCCGTAGTTGATCGAGTCGTATCCAGCCAGTTCCGACGACAGGGTCCACGAGATCCCGGCGGCGTTCAGGATCAGGGCGAAGGCGCCGGGGTTCTCCGGCCAGGCCAGGATCTCGCCCGCGTTGTGGATCAGGAGCACTTCGGCACCTTCCACATCCCACGGCGTCTCGACGGTGATGCCGGTCCGCTCGGACGTCTCTTCATCGATGAACTGGATGTTGTCCTTCACGACCTCGGCCGACATCCCCGTCGACGACCCGACCTTCAGCTGGAGCATCGAGCCGGTGTCGTGGATCTCCTTGGCCGCGATCCCCATCTCCTGGCTGAACAGCTTCCGCAGTTCGTGGGCGATCAATCCGTTGTCGACGCCGATCGGGCAGGTCTGGGCGCAGCGTCGGCACAGATTGCATCGGTACGCCAACTCGATGAGGCGGGCCACCATCGGCCAGTTCACGTCGACGTCGCCGTGCTGCCACGCCGAGATCATGCCGCCATGCTTGACGCACTTGAAGTACAGCCGGCGCATGATTTCCGACCGGTACGTCGGCCGGTAGATCTCGTTGCGGCCGCTGGCTTCGTAGATGTGGCAGGCGTCGGCGCAGGTCTGACACCTGGCGCAGTGCTCCATGCTCAGCAGGAGCGGCTGCAGGAACGTCCAGTTGTTCTCGCGAGTGAACAGCTTGTCCAGGCCGGACAGGAACTGCCGGACCAGTTCCGTCTCTTCCTCTTTCGTGGCCGGTTTGGGAACGCTCACCGCACACGTGTCGTCGAGAATGCACTCGTAGCGCGCGCGCGCCTGCGGGTTCAGCGGAGTCCACGGCCGTTCCCGCGCCGGATCGTCGAGCGGCGCAGGCAGCGGCATCAGGTCCTGGAGGTCCACGTGGCCGATGGGCTCGCCGTCGCGACGCGACATGTCGGACAGGTCAATCCGGGTCTTGCGGCTCATCGTTTCGTCCCCTTCGTCGGGTTGGTCGTGGCGATGTCGGCCCAGCTCCGCGAGCCGTCCGCCGTCACGTGGGGCGCACTCCACGTCGGCCGGTAGGTCAGGTACTCGGCCAGCGTCCGCTCGATCGTCCCGCCGCGGCGGTTCACGCGGTCGTCCCAGCGCACGGCGTGATACGTGAAGTACTTGCCGACGAAGTGTGACATGTGGGTGAACGGGACATAGGCGGCGAGCAGCGCTGACAGCAGCAGGCCAGCGGCGAGCAGCCCGGGCACGCGGATGGTTGTGTCCCAGGTCAGAAGCCCGATCACGATCCCGAGCGCGCCAGGCGACCCCGCGGGCCGGAAAGCGTAGCCGGCCGCCACCACGCCCAGCGCCACGAGGAACGCGACCAGATTGAAGATGTCGCCAGGCGTGGAGTACATCCGAAGGTCGCTGTCGGTCAGCCGACGGTGCACGAGGCCGGCCGCACCGACCATGGCCAGAACCAGGCCACCGACGCCTGTCGCCCGGCACACCTGGTACACCACCCGCCCGAGCCAGCCGGTCATCCACGCCGGAACGAACACCGTCGCCACCGCCGTCCCCAGGAGGAGCGCGACGGTGGTGATCAGGAGGTAGAGTCCGACATGGAAGGGGAAGGACCGCCACCACAGCCGGAGATTGAATTCCCGAAGTGCCTTCAGGAACAGCATCTCGGTGAACATGGCCGTCAGCTCTCCCCGCAGATTGAAATGGGGAGGCTTGGTCCACCAGTTCGAGTCCTCGAAGTACGAACCGCCATGCGCCGCGCGGTCGGACGCCTCGTGGGGAACCGGGTACAGTTCCCACCGCAGGTGCATGGGGGCCCGCGCGTATCCAACCGCGCGGACCACCGTGGCGGCCACACACACGACCGCCGACAGGCACAACATGGCATACAACAGCGTGGTCATGGCGGTTCCCTCGCGACTACTTCTTCACATCGCCGGTGGCGGCGCCGTGAAGCTTGATCTCGACCTTGTGCTCGAGGTTGTTGTAGTACTCGTTCAGCACGGCGATGACCTCGGGCTTCGAGAACTCCGCCGGCACCGGTTTGCCCTCGCTCATCAGTTTGCGAAGCAGCGTGCCGGACAGCAGCAGGCGCGCGCCGCCCTTGTAGTTGCCTTCGTCGTCGATCACGGCTTTGCTCGAATGCGGGCAGGTCTTCATCGACGCCATCGACCCGCACTCGTAGCAGTAGAAGGTCCAGTCCATGTTGAGGGGCCGCAGCACGAGCGCGTCCGGCGGGATCTCGGTGAAGATCTTCTGGGCGTCGAACGGCCCGTAGTAGTCGCCCACGCCCGCGTGGTCGCGACCGACAATCAGATGCGAGCAGCCGAAGTTCTGACGGAACACGGCGTGCAGCAGAGCCTCCCGCGGACCGGCATACCGCATCTCCATCGGGTAGCCGCCCTGGATGACGCGCTCCTTGCGGAAGTACTTGTTCACCAGCGCATCAATGGCCTTGACTCGCACGTCGGCCGGGATGTCGCCCGGCTTCAGTTTGCCGATCAGTTGATGGATGTAGACGCCGTCACACACCTCGATGGCGACCCACGCGAGATACGCGTGCGACCCGTGCATCGGGTTCCGGAGCTGCAGCGCAGCGACGGTACTCCACTCGCGCGCCTCGAACATGCTGCGCGCCTCGGCCGGCCGCTGGTAGATCCCTGCGAACATCGTCGGGAAGAAGGACTCGGACAGCACCTTGACGGGGCCGGCGAGGTTGACGTCCGCCTGCTCCATCACCTTCTGCACACCGGGGTGGGCGGTGTCGTTGGTGTGGAAGACCTGCTTGCACTCATGGGCCTTGTCGATCCCGTACTTCTCCTCGATCTTCATCGTGCCCATGAGTTCGTCGGTCTCGACGTCCCACAGCGCGACTTCCTCGCCAATCGCCAGCGAACCGGCAAGCGCAGGCGTGGCCGACAGCGTGATCGGGATGGGCCAGAACAACCCCTTGCGGCTGGGCAGGCTGAAGCTGTCACAGCTCCCCTGCCAATCGTCCTTGCCCATGAACCCGTCAAGCGGGGTGAAGGCCCCGATGCCCATCATGATGAGGTCGCCGGTCTCGCGCGACGTCATCGGGACCTTCTTGAGGCCCTTCGCTTTCTTCATCTCCTCGTCCCTGGCCTTGCCTTCGAGAAGCAGGGGTTTCAGTTTCGAACTGCCATGCGGCGGTACCAGCTTGCTCATGAGTGCACCTCGTGATGATGTACCGCCGCGCGTCCCTTCTGCGGTCGCAGGCGGACGCCGACGGTCCTGCTCGTGTCCATGTTCCGGCCTACCGGGTCGAGCATCCCGGGCGCCGATGATCAGCCGAGCCTTTGCGCCGGGCCCGGTCCAGATCCTGTCTCCGGCGCCGACGTCGCGCGAGCCCGGGCAGCGCCCAGCAACCCCAACGTCCATTCGGGCGTCGACAGGGCGTGCAGGTGCGTGTACGAGGCCCAGACGTTGTGGACGACCACGCCGTCGCGGCCCGCGACGCAGCCGGCCCCTCGTCGCACCGCGCAGACGGTCGGGACGGGCGTGGGCTCGGGCACGATCCGCGAATAGTGAAACTCGTGCCCGCGCAGGGGCAGCCCCACGGGAAAGAAGGGGTTGGGGTTTTCCACCACCAGCTCCGCGTAGCCGTGTCCTTGCGGCGCCGTGCATAACTCGACGTCACACGGCAGCACCCCGGCCATACGGCTGACTCCGCTGGTCTGGCGGAGCGTCTGGGCGAGCAGCATCAGACCGCCGCACTCCGCGTAGATAGGCAGACCCGATTGTGCCTGCTGTCGCAGGTCGTCAAGAAAACCGCGGTTCGCCGCGATGGTCGCCGCGTGCGTTTCTGGAAACCCGCCACCGATGTAGAGGGCGTGCAACCCGGCGGGCAACACGGCGGCCGTCAGGCTCGAAACAGGCACGAGCGTGGCGCCGGCGGCTTCAAGGCATTCGAGGTTCTCGGGATAGTAGAACGAAAAGGCGGAATCCCGCACGTAGCCAATCCGAAGGCCCCTTCCCTGTCCCGAATGGGCTGCCGGCTCCGGCGTCCAGCCGACACGAGGAGCACGCCGGGCCAGATCGAAGATGGCCGTCAGGTCCAGCCGCGAGCCGATCTGATCCACCAGCCGCTGCCCAAGCTCGGTCAGGTCTCCATGCTCTGGCGGAGGCACCAGACCGAGATGCCGACTGTGAAGCAGAACGCCATCCGAGAGCCGTGGCACCACACCAACCACCGGCACGCCGCACCGCGATTCGACGGCGTCGCGAACGATTCGTTCGTGCCGGACACCATTGACCTGATTCAGCACGACTCCTTCGATACGCACATCCGGGTCGAAAGCCTGACATCCGAGCACGCTGGCTGCAATGGTCCGCGTCACCTTCCTGGCGTTCACCACCAGCAGGACCGGCGCGTCGAGTGCCTTCGCGAGTTCCGCGGTGCTGTGCGTGCCTTCCGCGTCCACACCGTCGTAGAGTCCCCGGTTGCCCTCGATGACGACCAGGCCGGCACCGGCCGCGTGCCGCGCAAAGCTCTGGCGGGCCCGTACAACGCCCATGAGAAACGTATCGAGGTTGCGTGCCGGCCGGCCGGCTGCCCACGTGAGCCAGGCGGCATCGATGTAGTCGGGGCCCTTCTTGAACGCGCGGGTGTCGAGCCCGAAGCCGCGCGCCATCCGCAGCAGCGCCAGCGACACGAGCGTCTTGCCCGAGTCCCCGCCCAGGCCGGCCACAACCAGCCGCGGCGGCGATGACACGAATCCAAGCCCTCCGGACGTCACGATGCGGCCACCTCCTCACGCACGGCCAGGGTGATCTTGTAGAACACGGTCACCATCAGGCATCCCAGGGCCCAGATGCCCAGGACGATGAGCACCTCGGTCAGCGTCGGCGCGTACCGCGTCACGGCGCCGAACGGCGACGGCACGAACCCTCCGACGATCAGACCCAGACCCTTGTCGATCCAGAGCGAGGAAAAGACCATCACGCAGATGACGGCGAGCACCGGCTCCCGCCGTCGCAACGACGGCACCAGCAGCAGGATGAGCGACGCCACCGCGAGCACAGACGAGGTCCACATCCACGGCACGAGCGGCGCCTGACCGCCCAGTCCGAGGAAGAGGTACTCGAAATGCTCGACGTGCTCCGGAATCTGACTGTAGAGGGCAGTGAACAACTCGAGCGCGATGAAGAACACGTTCAGAAGCATCGCGTAGGTGACGATGACGGCAAGCTTCCGCACCGGCTCGCGTCCGGCATCGAACCACGTCAACTTCCTCATGATCAAACACAGCAGGATCAGCAACGCCGGCCCGGCGGCGAACGCCGAGGCCAGGAATCGCGGGGCCAGAATCGCTGTCAGCCAGAACGACCGACCCGGCAGGCCGTTGTACAGAAACGCCGTGACGGTGTGGATGCTGACGGCCCACGGGATCGAGACGATGATGACGGGCTTGATCCAGCGTGGTGGAGCCACGCGCTTGCGCTCTGCGCCGAGCGTGACCAGCGCGATGACGGCATTCAATGCCAGATAGCCGCCAAGCGACAGCATGTCCCAGAACATCATCGAGTGGGGCGTCGGGTACAGCATCACGTTCAGCACCCGCCTGGGCTGTCCCATGTCGACGAAGATGAACAGCATGCACATCGTTACGGCGGAGATCGCGAGGAACTCGCCGAGGATCGTGATTCGGCCGAACGCCTTGTAGTCGTGCAGGTAGTACGGCAGGACGACCATCACGGCCGAGGCGGCCACGCCAACAAAGAACGTGAACTGCGCGATGTAGAGGCCCCAAGTCACGTCGCGGCTGAGCCCCGTGACCGCCAACCCGACGTCCAACTGGCGCAGGTAGGCCAGCAGCGCGAGACCCATCACAACGAGCAGGCCGCTGACCCACGCCCAGTAGCGCCGACCCCCGGTGACCGCCTTCTCAAACATGAACATGGGCGCCCCTCACACGATGTAGTAGATCGCGGGGCGGGTACCCAATTCGGGCTTCCGCCGGATCGTGAATCGGGATCGAAGCAGCGATCTGACCTCCGAGGCGGGATCGGCCAGGTTGCCGAACACCAGGGCTTTGGCCGGGCACGCCGCCACGCAGGCCAGCGGCTGACCCTTGGCGAGTCGCTCTTCGCACAGCGTGCACTTCTCGACAACTCCCTTCGAGCGTGTCGGGAAATCGGGAGTAGTCTGCACCAGCGACGGCCGCGGGTCTTTCCAGTTGAAGCTGCGCGACCCGTACGGACAGGCCGCCATGCAGTAGCGGCACCCGATGCAGCGGTGCCAATCCATCATCACGATGCCGTCGTCCCGCCTCCAGGTGGCCTGCGTGGGGCACACACGGACACAGGGCGGATTGTCGCAGTGGTTGCACAGCACCATCACCGGCTTGTCGCGCAGGTCGTCGGGCGGATAGTCGGTCTGCAGCGAGGGGAACGTGCGTTCGAACGGCTCCTTCCAGATCCACTTCACCGAGTGGGCCGGCTCGGCGATCGCCGGCACGTTGTGCACCGTGTGGCAGACGTCTACGCACTTCGTGCAGTCGCCGGCCTCGAGGCACTTGCGCGGATCGATTACCAGCGCCCAGCGCGTGCCCGCGGCGGGGGTACCACCACCGGGCTCCGGTTCGCGTGGTTGGGTCTCGAGCGCCGACCTGCCCGCCAGCGCGAGCGCGGAGAGGCCCGCGGCGGCTCCGAGGAAGCCACGCCTGCTGATGCTCATGGCCCGCTCCTCTGAATCAAGGCTGGGTCGACGTGGCAATCCCAGCAGTACGGGGTCACGTTCGAGTACGCGTGGCACCGGTCGCAGAACTCCGCCTTGTTCGCGTGACAGCGAAGGCAGGTCCCCGTCAGGCTCTTCGTGAAGGTCTTCCCGTCGGGCGACACCCAGGTGCGCGCGTTTCGGCGCACGACGTCGTCACGCCACGTCATGAGGAGGTCCATGTGCGACGCGCGCATGTACGCCACCGGCATGACACAGGCCTTTTCCGTCGCAGGCCGCTTCAGTTCGGGTGCCTTCGCCGTCACCCCGGCCGCCCGCGCGTACCACACGGGCGTGCTCAACACGACCAGAAAGCACGCCAGCGCCACAATAATCACGGCACGGTCACGCATGGGCGGATGCCTCCTCCCGGGCCGTCAGAGGCTCGCCGCGCAGGTCGGTCGTCCGTTCGCGCTCGCCTCTCATGACCAGCGCGTTACCGAGCAGTTCGTGCACACCGGCGACGTCCACACCCGGAGCCCAGTACTCGAGCAGCGGCGGCAGCGTCGCCTTGTCGATGGCGCAGATGCAGGCCAGCAAGTTGACCCCGTGCTTGTCGCGGACGTGCCGCACGGCGTTGGCACGGGGGAACCCGCCGCGCAGCCGCATCTCGAGGTTCTCGTCGGTGCCCAGCCCCGACCCGCTCCCGCAGCAAAACGTCTTCTCGCGAATCGTGTCTTCGGGCATCTCGTGGAAAGCCTTGCAGACGTTCCGGATGATGTACCGCGGCTCCTCGAGCAGGCCCATGGCCCGCGACGGATTGCACGAGTCGTGGAACGTCACGTTCCAGTGGTCGTTGCGGGACGGATCGAGATTCAGACGGCCGTGCCGGATGAGGTCGGCCGTGAACTCACAGATGTGCACCATCCTGGTCGAGGCCGCGTGCTCGAACCGCGTACCCGTGATCGGCGAGACGGGCACCTGGAGGAAGTCCGCCGGCCCGTTCATCGTGTCCATGTACTGGTGCAGCACCCGCCACATGTGGCCGCACTCGCCGCCGATGATCCACTTGACGCCCAGCCGCCTGGCCTCCGCATACACCTTGGCGTTGAGCCGTTTGATCATCTCGTGGGAGGTGAACAGGCCGAAGTTGCCGCCTTCCGACGCGTAGGCGCTCAACGTATAGTCGAGCCCGATCTCGTGGAAGAGCATCAGGTAGCCGAGCAGCGTGTAGTAGTGCGGCGTGCCGAAGTAGTCGGCCGACGGCATCACAAAAAGCACGTCGGCGCCCTTGCGGTTGATCGGTGCCTCGACCCGGATCCCGGTGATCTCCTCGAGCTCATCGACGGCGAAGTCGATGCTGTCCTTGAAGCCGTGAGGCTGGATCCCCAGGTGGTTGCCGGTCCGGAAACAGTTGGCCACCGGCTCGATGACCCAGTTGATGTTGCAACCCACCAGCGTCAGCAGTTCTCGCCCGATCATCGTGATCTCGGCGGTGTCGATCCCGTACGGGCAGAACACCGAGCATCGCCGGCATTCCGTGCACTGGTAGAAGTAGTAGAACCACTCCTTCAGCACGTCCTCGGTGAGGTCGCGCGCGCCGACGACCGCGCCGAAGATCCGGCCCGCCGGCGTGAAGTACCGCCGGTACACCGACCGGATCAGCTCGGCTCTCAGCACCGGCATGTTCTTGGGGTCGCCCGACCCCAGGTAGAAATGGCACTTGTCCGCGCACGCCCCGCACCGCACGCAGATGTCCATGAACAGCCGGAACGACCGGTAGCGGTCGAGCCGCTCCCTCATGCCGTCGAGGATGATCGTCTTCCAGTCCGGCGGCAGCTTCCAGTCATCATTGAACGGCTGCCACTCGCGCGGGTTCGGCAGGCCGAGATACGTCAGGTTCTTCGGGGCGGCGCTGTAGCAGTACGTCCCCTTTCGAAACTCGGGATGGGGCTCCAGCCACGTCTTCCCTTTCGGACGGAAATCGACCTTGGCGAGCGCGTCCGGCCCCGGCGTCTGATCGGCCATGAGGCTATACCTTCTCGACGGGAAGTCCCGCCGCCTTCATCTTGTCGCGGAACTCGTCTTCCCATTCTTCGTACGTGTGGACCTTCACGGGGTAGTTCCACGGGTTCACGTGCCGCCGCATCCGATTCGTGTTGGCGAGGTTCCTGGTCGGGCTCAGGAAGACGCCCGCCATGTGTACGAGCTTGCTGAACGGGAAGTAGGCGACCAGGACGCTCAGCAGAAACAGGTGCACGAAGAAGAGTGGACTGACCCCTGTCGGCACGGCGGGGGCCAGCGTCACCAGCCCCAGGGTCAGCTGCTTGATCGCGATGATGTCAGGTCGCACGAAGTAGCGCATCAGGACGCCGGTCGTCACGAGCCCGACCAGCAGGTACAGGGCGAAGTAGTCCTGGAAGAGCGAGATGAAGCGGACCTGCGCATCGGTCAGCCTCCGTATCAGCAGGTACGCCAGTGCCGCCAGCAACACCACGTCGGTCAGGTAGACGGCCGGTGCCCCGACCTGGAAGAACCCGTCGATGGCCCCCAGCACGCCCACCCACCCCGGCGTGGGCTCCACGAAAAACCGCAGGTGCCGCAAGACGACGAACAGGAACGACCAGTGGAACGCGAGTGCGGCGAGCCAGAGCCACTTCTGTTCGCCGAACACCAGGCGGGCAGGCCCGGGCGCGGGGTCCTGAGACCCGTGTCCATCGCTGACCGGTTCGGTCGTGATCGCGGCCACGGTGCCGCGAAACAGCGAACGGAACAGGAGCACCTCGAGCGCCATCCGGGCCACGACACCGGTCCGCGTCCACGGGCTCTCCAGCCAGCCGCTCTTGATCCAACTCAGGGACCGCTGCTGGCCGCACGTGGTCGGGATGCGGAAGGGCACCGGGACACGGGCCCACCCCACGACGCGGACGGCGAATCCCACGACGAACACCACACCGGCCAGCGCGGGCACAACGATGCCGAACGCGGGATGCAGGGACACAACTTCCCCGCCCACCCACGCGACGGCGGCCAGGATGAAGACGACGATGAGCGACGATAAAGCATTCATGGCGTCTCGACTCGCGACACGAACGGGCCGGTCGGTCCGCAGGCGGCCGCGCGCGCCGCCGCCCGCGCCTGAAGCCGTTCCGGGACGAAGACCCGCCGGCGCGCCGCCCGCTCGCCAATTGCGCGAAGATCGCCCCGGCATTTTGCCAGGCAGACATCAGCAACGTCACACAGCTCGGTGACACGCCGCTGGACCAGGTCGAGCAACCCCGGCGGGATCCCGGGCGACCCCGTCTCGGCCACCCGGGCCGCCTGCCTCGCGAAGGCCACAAACCCCGTCACTCCGGCCGGCGGGAAGTCCTGGACCGCGCGAAGCCGCACCACCACGTCGACCAGCGCCGTCGCGCGTTCCCGGTCGAAGTCGCCGAACAGTTCGTCGGTGAGCCCGGTCAGCGCCGCACGCAGCGTAGAACCGACCGGGTTGCGGAAGGGACCCCCCGCCTCGCGAAACATGCCGTTTGTGTG
Source organism: Acidobacteriota bacterium (assembly GCA_026393755.1). NCBI lineage: Bacteria > Pseudomonadati > Acidobacteriota > Acidobacteriota bacterium. The sequence goes on along the minus strand of JAPKZO010000006.1, from coordinate 108,924 downwards.
CGCGGGATACGTCCGGAGCGTGCACGCCAGCCACTCCTGGGCGAACACGCGGCACACATTCGTCAAGACGGGTTCTGGGGCCATGACACTCCTCGTGTCGGCGCTCATACAGACGGCCGTGGTGCAGCCGTGTCCCCTACACGCACCCGGTCGGTTTCGGGAGACCCGCCAGTTTGCACGCGCCCTTGGCCGGACCCGATGGGAACAGCGCGTAGATCTCGTTGAGCTTGAACCCGGTCTCCTTGCAGAGCTTCCGGATCATCGGCGCGATCCCGAACTGGACGTAGTAGTTCCGGAGGTAGTTGATGACCTTCCAGTGGGCCTCGGTCAGTTCCGCTACCCCTTCGGTGGTCGCAAAGTCGAGCGCCACCCGTTCGCTCCAGACTTCGGGATTCTCGAGGAACCCGTCTTCGTCTACGAGGTAATCGTTGTTGTTCAGCTGAATGGTCGGCACGGTCGTTCCTTTCGGTAATCGACTGACGGTGACAGCACTACACCATGTCGATGTAGCCGCAGGGGCACTCTTCTGCGCACTTCTTGCAGCCGTTGCACACCTCGAGCTTGATCCGGTAGTGCTCGCCCTTCGGCAACTTCACAAACCCGCTGTTGGTGCAGTACATCCAGCAGGTCTCGCAGTCCATGCACATGCCGCACGACATGCATCGCTTGGCTTCATCGAGCGCCGCCTCTGCGGAAAGGCTCTGCTCGATTTCGGTATCGAGACCCCGTTGCTCGACGGAGAGATGTTCTCGCTCGTGCCGGTCCGCGGGCTTGTACCACCCTGGCTTCATCCGTTCGGTGGTGATGGGGGGACCGCCGACAGGCCGCTCCGGCACCTGACCTCTGAGGCGGGCGTCAATCGCCTCGGCCGCAAACCTCCCCTGGCCAATCGCGATCGAGACCAGCCCGAGACCGATGTCGTCGCCGCCCGAGAAGACGTCAGGCAGCGGCGTGGCGCCCCAGGTGTCTGCCTTGACCCAGTTCCGGCCTTCGTGCAGTTCGGGCAGCGGGCCGAAGTCGGGCTCCTGGCTGATCGCGGCGATGATCGCCGTCGCCGGCACGTCAAACTCGGATCCTGCGCGCGGCACCGGCCGCGGCCGGCCGGACTTGTCGGGCTCGCCAAGGTCCATGCGGATGCACCGCATGCCCACCGCGCGGCCGTTCTGCCTCAGAATCTCGACCGGCGCAGCCAGATACTCGATGGCGACGCCCTCTTCGAGAGCGCCTTCGATTTCCGGCTTGATGGCCGGCATCTCGTCCCGTGTCCGGCGGTAGAGCACGGTCACGTGTGCACCCAGCCTGTGGCTGACGCGCGCCGCGTCGATGGCGGTATCGCCGCCACCGATCACGATGACATTGTCGCCAATCTCGACGGACTCGCCGGAGTTGACGTGATTCAGAAACTCGGTCCCGGTGAAGACGTTGGACGCGTCTTCGCCCGGAATGCCAAGCGTCAGACCCTTGTGGGCACCGATCCCGACGAACACCGCCTTGTAGTCGCGGCGCAGATCGTCGAGCGTGACGTCGCGACCGACGGCGGTATTGCACCGGAGCGTGACACCCAGATCGAGAATCCGCTGGATCTCGGCATCGAGCACCGCGGCCGGCAGGCGGTACCGGGGGATGCCGTACCGAAGCATCCCTCCGGGTTTCGAGAAGGCCTCGTAGACGGTCACCCGATACCCGCGACGCGCGAGCTGGTAGGCGCACGACAGCCCGGCGGGTCCAGCCCCCACCACCGCCACGGCTTCATCATGCGGCGCATCAGACAACCGCTTGAGCGTGAGCCCGTGTGCGATGCCGAAGTCTCCGACAAACCGCTCGAGAGCGTTGATGGCGACGGCGCCTTCCTTGACGCTCCGGTTGCAGGCCTCCTCACACGGGTGAGGACACACACGGCCGCAGGCGGCCGGGAAGGGGTTGCGCTCCGCGATGATTCCCCAAGCCAGTTCGTACGCCTGCTCTGGGGTCCGCCCGTACGCTTCCGCCTGCGCGATGGTGGTGAGCCAGCCGCGGATGTCGGTGCCGCCGGGACAGGTACCGACGCACGGCGGCGCCTTCGGGATGTAGCGCGGGCGCAGCGGGCTGATTTCGCCGCCTGCCTGTCCGCCCGTCCTGATGACCGGCTTCTTGACGTCCTTGAACAAGCCCATATGTCCGCTCTCTTCCGCCGGGGACTCGGATAATCGGCGCCTACTCTGGTGCGGCGCCTTCCTTGTGCGGCAGCGTGACAAAGCTGCCGCCGAAGTAGCTGTACACGCAACGGCTCGACTCCATCAACAGCCGGATGGCGAGCTTGCAGTCGTCTTTGGTGCAGTTGGCCTCGCCGTGTTTGACGATCATGGCCTTCGTCAGATCGCCGGCCTTGAGGTTCTTCTTGCCGTACGTCTCGACGACCATTTGGTACATGTCCTCGGCCAGTGCGTCGACCGTGACTGACATGGTGTCCTCCTAGAAACGGATGTGCGTCGACCTCGCATAGGTCAGGCCCGCGTGCTTGAAGTCGTCGAGATGGTACCGAGTGAACGGAATGCCGGTCAGCTCGAAGAAGCGCGGCCAGCCAATCCGCTCGATCCACTCACCCATGCGCTCGAACTTTCGCGCGTGCGCGGCGTACACGGTGACGATGTTGACAACCGCATCCACCACTTCGGGCCAGCGGGGCGGGTTGTTCGGAATAAACGGGATCGCCAGCTTCGAGAACTTGGGCGCACTGCGCGCGTTGCTCACTTTGCCACCCACCCAGATCGAGAGGCCGTCGTTCTCAGGGTCGTTGAGCGGCATCGACGGGCAGACGGTATAGCAGTTGCCGCAGAACATGCACTGCTCTTCGATGACCTCGACCGACGCCTTCTCGTTGACCGTGGCAGGCCGGATGGCGCCGGTCGGGCAGGAGGCGATCAGCGTGGGCACCTCGCAGGTCTTCGGCAGCGTCTGATGGTTGATCTTCGGCACGCGCCGGTGAATGCCGAGAATCGCGATGTCGGAGCAATGTACGGCGCCGCACATGTTCAGGCAGCAGGCGAGCGCGATGCGCAGCTTCCCAGGGAGGTTCTCGTGTGTGAACCGATCATACAGCGCATCCATCACCGACTTGACAATGCCTGACGCATCGGTGGCCGCCGAATGGCAGTGCACCCACCCCTGGGTGTGCACGATGTTGCTGATGGCGTTGTTGGTGCCGCCGACCGGGAATCCGAGCTCGAACAAGGCCTGCTTGAGCGGCTCGACCTTGTCCCGGTCCGACAGCAGGAACTCCACGTTGTTGCGGCTCGTGAACCGCAAGTGCCCGTCGCTGAAACGATCGGCGAGGTCCGCGAAACGCCGCAGGGTCTGCACGCTCAGCAACCGCGGCGAGCCGGCCCGTACCGTGTAGATCCGATCGCCAGATTCGGCGACGTGGCAGAGCACGCCCGGCGCGATCGACTCGTGGAACTTCCACTGTCCGTAGTTCTTCTTGATCACCGGATGCAGGAACTTGCTGTAGTGTGGGGGGCCGATATCCGTAATCCGCTTGGCAACTGTCGTGGTCATTGTCAGTCACTCCTCACAGGTGTCAGGCTGTCAGTGCCCGTCTCCGTCTTTCTGGAAGAAGATGTATGGGTTGTCGCGCGGGGCCGTCACCATTTCTGGCACAGGATCGAGGCCGATCGCATCGAGGAAACCGGCCAGGCCGACGCGCTGGATGAGCTCGCCGACGCGCTCGCGGTTCTTGCCGTTCTCGTCCCAGAACTCCCAGATGCGCTTGATCAGTTCCTTCATCGTGTCCGCCAGCTCGTCAGCGGGCACGAACGGCACCAGCACCGACGAGAGGAGCGCGCCCTGGACGATGGGGGCCTTCGCTCCGATGAGCAACGTGGCGCCTCGTTGTTTTCCGGGTCGCAGGGCCTTGGGCATCACATTGATGCAGTGCATGCAACGCACGCATTCCCGGTTCTCGATCGCGAGCTTGCCGCCTTCCCACGTCATGCACCGGGTCGGGCAACGGTCACAAACGTCCTTCTGGATGTTCAGCCCCGCCGCCGCGTACTCGGTCACGGCCGCGTCGTCCTGCTGGATGTCGTCTTTCCACGTGCCGATGACCGACAGGTCCGATCGCGCGATCGACGCGACACAGTCGTTCGGGCACCCCGAACACTTGATCTTGAACTTGTACGGGAACGGCGGGCGGTGCATCTCATCCTGGTAGGTGCGCGTCATGTCGTCGCAGATCGCCATGGTGTCGTAGCAGGCCCACTCGCAGCGCGCCTGGCCCAGGCAACAGGACGGCGTCCGCATGCACGAACCGGATCCGCCCAGATCGAAACCAGCCTCGGTGAGTTCCTTGAAGATCGGCTCCAGCTCATCGGTCTTGGTCCCGGAGAAAGACGATGTCGCCCGTCGATCCGTGCATGTTGGTCAGACCCGATCCATGCCGCTCCCAGATGTCGCAGAGCGTCCGGATCGCGTCGCTGGTATAGAACCAGCCGGCCGGCTGGTTGACGCGCAGCGTGTGGAAGTGGGCAATGTTCGGGTACTTCTCGGGCAGGTCGCTGTAGCGACCAATCACACCCCCGCCATAGCCGAGCACGCCGACGATCCCGCCGTGCTTCCAGTGGCCCATCTTCTCTTCGTAGGATTGCTCGAGCTGCCCAAGCAGATCGCCGCAGACCGGGCTCTTCTCTCCCGCCTGTCTGATCTGCTTGACGAAACTCGGCCAGGGACCTTGCTCCAGCTGATCCAGGAGCGGGGTCTTTGTTGTCTCGTCCGCCATCATGTCCTCCAATCGACCGCATTAATCGCGCCGCCCCACAATGGTGTCGCGTCCTGAGCCGGCCCCTCCCGCGGGACACCGGTGAATAGTCATTTCCTGCCTGCCGCCGCCATGGCCATCGTCCGGTAGACCACGTGGGCGAGTTTGGTATACGGCGCGCTCACGAAGAGCACGAAAACCAAGATCAGGTGCACCACGTACACCACGTACATCCACGGCATGGACTGGAACAGTCTCAGAATCTGAACGATGGCGCCAGTCCCGATCACGCCCGTCAGCGTCCAGATGAAGAACGCGTCAAAATAGGTGTCGGCCGCCCGCCTGGCCGGGTCCCTCCGACGGTTGGTCAGCAGCAGCACGGCGCCAACCAGGGCGACCACTCCCGCGGCGTTTGCGAAGATCTTGAGCGGATTGGTCTGGGCCAGCGGCGTGTGCAGGACCCCCGCCATCGAGGCCATGCCGACCACCGTGCCGACTGTCGCCAGGCCCACAAACCCCCAGAACACGGCGAGGTGCGCGACGTAGCGGCTGCGTTCCTGATCGCAGGACGTGAACCGCGTGTGGGTGGCGATGTCGCGCGCCGCCGACAGCAGACCTGGCAGGATGGGGCCCGTGGCGCCAGAGGCCCGGAGTGCCCGGACAAAGCGCACTTGACTGATCACGATGGCCAGCGCCAGGAATCCGCTCACGGCAAAGAACAAGGCTTCGAGCGCCCACACCGGGTAGAGGTCGGCGAATTCGAACGGACGATCCGACGGCAGGGCCAGGCCGAATGCGGGGTGGCCGGCCAGCGCGAGCAACCCGAAGACCACGACGCCGGCGGCCAGCAGCAGGGCCAGTCCAGCGGGCCCCGCCAGCAGCGTCCCCAGGAAATGGGGGAACGCGAAGTGCTTGATCGCCTCGGCGCGAAGCACCCCGAACACCTCTCCCGGTTTTGCGCCGCGCGGGCACCGCGTCGTGCAGTCCCCGCAGTTGTGGCACAGCCAGATGGCCGGGTCGGCCATCAGCGAGTCCTTGAGCCCCCACTGCGCGCGGAGCATCTGCCGCCGAGGAAACGGGGCGTCGTCGGGCGACAGGGCGCACGTCACCGAACAAGTCGCGCACTGGTAGCACTTCTTGAGATCGCCGCCGCCGTGAGCCACGATGTCCTGGATGAAGTGAACATCCGGTTCGATCAGCACGGCGTCAGACATGGCGAGTCGTACCTCCTAGAGTCCCTTGTAGGGGTTCGGCCCCAGTTCCCGAATCCGCGCCATGAACCCATCGATGAGCGCGGGCAGCTTGTCGTACTCGTTGATCGCCAACTGGGTGAGCTGAATCCGCCCCGACTCCAACTGGAGCCGCTGCAGTGTCTCCTTGACGTTCTCCAGGCGACGATCGGCCAGCTCACTGCCCTGCATGAAATGGCACTGGTAGTCATCGCCGTACTTGCAGCCAATGAGCAGCACCCCGTCGATGCCGCCCGAGAGGGCATCGGCAATCCACACGATATTCAGCGAGCCGAGGCACCGGAGCGGGATCACACGCACGCTGGGGTCGTAGTGCACGCGGTTGAGCCCGGCCACGTCGAGCGCCGGGTAGGCATCGTTCTCGCACATGAAGACGAGCACCCGGGGCTTTTCCTCGTCTTCCTCGGGCACCTCGATCGCCTTGATCATCGACGCGACGATCTCCACCGAGTAGTTCTTGAACGAGATGATGCGCTCCGGGCACGCCCCCATGCAGATGCCGCACCGGCGGCAGCGATACGGGTTCAGCTGCGGCGTGCCCTTCACATCCTCATCCAGCGTGCCGAACGGACATTCCTCGGTGCAGCGCTTGCACTGCGTGCAACGCTGCAGGAAGAAGATCGGGGACGACAGATCGCCGGCCCGAGGGTGGACGGCCGCGCCGCGCGAGGCCAGTTCGATGCTCTGGATGGCCTTGAGCGCCGCGCCGGTGGCATCTTCGGCCGCGTGCGCCGCATCCATCGGCGCCCGGACTGTGCCGGCGGCATAGATTCCGGTGCGCCGGGTCTCGTACGGGAAACAGACGAAGTGCGAATCGGGGAACCCGTACCGGAACGCCGGAAGATCAGGTCCCTGCCGGTAGGTCAGATTCAGGATCTCGGTGCCTTGGTGGTGGGCCAGGGATTGGATCTTCGTCCGGGCATCGGCTTTCTGCGGCTCGGTGGCCTCGGCGCGTGCCAGCGTGGCCCGGGCGTCATTGACCGCGCGGATGGCGACGCCGTCTGCCCCGTTGGGCACCATGCCGGTCGCGAGCACCACGAGGTCGACGCTGATGGCGATCTGATCGCCGAGAAGCGAGTCCTTCGCCCGCACGGTCAGTCGACCGTCGGCCGCCCGCTCGACCCCGGTGACCTCGCCCTTGGTGAGGAAGTTGAGCGGATGCTCCTGCGCCCGGCGATAGAAGCGCTCGTACTGCCCCGGCGTCCGCATGTCCTTGTAGATGATGTACACGGAAGCGCCGGGATTCTGTTCGTGGACATACGCCGCGTGCTTGAGCGACGCCATGCAACAGACCGACGAGCAATACGCCAGATGATCCTTGTCGCGCGAGCCGGCGCACTGTACGAACAGGACGCTTCGGACCGGCCGGCCGTCGGACTTCCGCGTGATGGGTCCGGCCGCCACCATCTGTTCGAGCTCGACGTTGGTGATCACGTCGGGGCTCAGGCCGTAGCCCAGGTGCGCAAGGCGGGTGGCGTCGTAAGGTTTCCACCCGGTGGCCAGAATGACGGCGCCCACCCGCGTGGTCAGTTCGCCAGCCTCGGCTGCCAGCGTGACATCGAACATGCCCGGCTGGCCGGCCGTCTTCAGGATCCGCGCGGAGGTGAGCACCTGGATCCGCGGGTGGTACATCACCGCCTGAACCATGGCCGCGGTGCCATCCGTCGTCAGCTCCTCGTACGGCGCGGAGGTCGGAAATCGTTTCTTGAGCGAGGCCACGAAGCCGCCGAGCACGCGCTCCTTCTCGACCAGGACCACCTCGTAGCCGGCGTTGGCCGCTTCGAGAGCCGCGGTCATGCCGGTGATCCCGCCGCCCACGACGAGCAGCCTCTTCGTGAGTTCCTCGAGCACCGGGTCGAGCGGGTCGGATTTCTGGGCCTTGACGATGCCCATCCGGAGGTAGTCCTCCGCCATCATCTGCGTGTCTTCGTCGTTTGGCGCCTGGCACCACGCGACGTGCTCGCGCAGATTGACTCGATCAAGCACCATCCGGGGATCGAAGGCAAAGGCATCCGTCTTGACGCGCGGGGAACACGCGGCCACCACGACGCCGTCGACCGCACCCTCGGCGAGGTCCTTCTCGATCAACTGCCGTCCCTCGGGACCGCACAGGAACGGATGCACCTGGCACCGGGGAACCTTGTACTCACCGGTGGCCACCTTGGCGAGTCTTTCCGTGTCGAGCGTGTCGCCGATCGAGCAGCCGCTGCAGATGTAGACGCCCAGCGCGTTAGCCATGGTGAGCACTCCTCACGACGGCCTGGAGCGCCTTGAGGGCCGCTCCGGTGGCGTCTTGCACCGTCGACGACACCTCGGCGGGGCGCACCACGCAGCCGGCGGCGAAGAACCCGGCCCGGCCTTCGGCATGCGCAAGAAAACGGAATTCGTCCAAGGCGAAACCGGCCGGGAGATTCGAGGTCTGGGGCACGATGCCGGTCGCGAGAACCAGAAGCCCAACGCGCGCTGTGATCTTCTTGCCGGTCTGCACGTCCTCGGCGGTCACGAGCAGGTCGTGCGTCGCCGGGTCCTCGTCGACCTTCGCCACCTTGCCCTTGATCAGAGTGAGGTGCTCGTCGGCCGCCACCGTCTGGTAGAAATCCTCGAGGCGGCCCGGCGTTCTGATATCGATGTAGAAGATCGAGACGGGCGTCGCCGGAGACAGGTCGCGAACGTAGGTGGCCTGTTTGAGCGAGGCCGCGCAGCATACGGCCGAGCAGTACGGCAGGTGGTTCTCGTCGCGGGATCCGGCGCACTGCGCGAAGGCGACCGACGAGGGCGGCTGGTTGTCGGACGGACGCAGGATGCGGCCCTTGGTGGGACCGTCTGGCGCCGCCAGACGTTCCATGATGACGTTGGTGACGACGTTCGGGAATCGACCGAACCCCAGATTGTCAATCTTCGTGGCATCGTAGGGCGCCCATCCGGTCGCGGCCACCACGGCGGCAACCTTCACTTTCCGGCGCTCCACCTGCTGGCCCAGATCGATGGCGCCATACTCGCAGGCGTCCCGGCACACCGTGCAGCCGTCGGGACACGCGGTGCGGTCGATCACGTAGGCAGCCGGAAACGCCAGCCGATGCGGCAGGTACGCGGCCTTGGTGGTGCAGAGGTCCAGGTTGAACTGGTCGGCACGGTCTGTCGGGCACGCCTGGGCGCATTTGTCGCACAGGGTGCACGCCTCGGAGACGAAGCGGGGCGCGATGACAATCGTCGCTTCGTAGTCGCCCGGCGAGCCGCTGATCTGCTCGACTGTGGCCTGGGTGAGAACCTGGATGGCGGGGTTGTTCCTGATCCGCTTGAAGTTGATTTCCAGCCCGCATCCGGGCGGGCAGAGCTTGGGGAAGTACTTGTAGCTGCGTACCACCCGGCCCCCCAGATACGGAAGCGTCTCGACGAGGATGACCTGGCAGCCGACCTCGGCGGCCTCGACTGCCGTGGTCACCCCGGCGATGCCGCCCCCGATCACCAGGACCGGTTTGCCGCCTGTGCCATGAACCTGAGTTGCCATCATGGAGGGTCCCACTATCCCGCGTTCTGCCCGGTGGCCGCGGTCATCGCCTGGCGCTTGGCTTCGAGCACCGCGGGCGTGATCTTCATGGTCTTCTCGTTGAAGAGCGTAAACCGCAGCCACTGCATGGCGAACTCGAGCAGATCTTCATCGTTGGTCCGCATGGCATCGACGCGGGCCTCGTCGACTTCGAACATCTGGAGGAAGCGGCTCTCGAAGACGAACCGCCGGAACCGGTCCAGGTCGAACGACGCCATGTAGTACATCTCCATCTGTTGCGGGGACAGCCCGTCGGTCTTGTCCCAGAACTCGTCGAGCATGAGGGCCTTGAAGGAGGTGCCCATCATGTCGTATTCCGCAATGCCCTGTTCGTCGATCCACTGCCGCACGGTCGTGGTGGGTCCCTGGTGGTGGCCCTGGCACACGTCCTCCCACAACAGGAAGTGGAACGGGTGATCGGTCGGCGTCTCGCACCTCGGTTCCGCGACACCCAACGGGTACATCCGGCACGCCCACGGCCGATCGCGATAGACCCGGCATCCCTCCGGCCCGACGAACGCGCAGGTCTTCGTCTCCTGGTCCATCTTCAGCAGGACCGCGGGGAACTTCTGGTCGGCGGTGAACGGCGAGATCGTGTGGCGCGTCAGAAACTCCGAGGACTCGATCCCCAGCGCGTGCTTCAGCCGCAGCACGTCGTACGGCGTCAGGACAATCGACACGTCCCGACAGCACCGAGTGAAGCACTCCAGCCCCTGATGACACTGGAACGTGAAGGACTCGTCCGGGCTCATCCTCGGGTAGTCGTTCAGAATCTGCTCTTGGACGGACGGTTCGGCTGCCATGTTAGAGAGCCTCATCCCCGAGAATGCTGCTGCGCAGCGCGTCCTCGGACCAGACGGGAAGCGGACCGGTCTCGCCGTTGGTGGGATCCAGACGGTGCCGGTAGGACGCGTGCACATTGAATTGCTGTTGCATCCATGCCCAGCCCCTGACGAAGTACGGGCACTCGTCGTTGAAGCACACGTACTGGAACTCGCCCGACCAGTTGGAGAGGGACGGGTTTTGCCAACGGACCAGTGGCGACGCACAGTGGGGACAACGCAGAGTTGGGTTCGCAGGCATGGTTCAACCAGACGATGCCAAGGAAGGTCCCCGGGACGTTCGGCCCCGGGGACTCCCTCAGCTCAATAGGAAACGTCAGCCGCCGAGCAGCTCTTGTTTCTTGGGCTCGTCGAAGATGTGCAGGATCGGCCTGGTCAGCATCTCCCACGTGTCGGCCTTCGGGTCGTATTTGCAGTTGGCGAAGACCAGCCACTTCTCCTGGTTGAGTCCCGGCGTGTCGGCGCGGACGTAGTACCCGGGCCAGCGCGTCTCCTCGCGGAACAGCACCGTCCGTACGTGCGCCTCGGCCTGCCACATGCGATGGATGTTCTCCCAGCACCGCATCAGCTCGTGGTGGTTCTCCGCGGCGAGCGCGGCGGAATCTTCCTTGAGGAACGCCAGCAGTTCGATCGCCCGCTCGAGTTGGGCCTTATTGGTGGTGAAGCCCGAGCTGACGCCGCCGGCGTACTCGTCCATCAGCTTCTGGAGCCGGAACATGAACATGCGGGGTTTCAGGTAATTGGGGTTCACCTCGGCATCGGTCGTGGCGCCCTTGTGGGTGGTGAACGTATCGAGCGGCTTGAGAATCTCGGCCTTGAGGGCCTCGATGACGGCCTGGTCCACCTTCGGCTTGGTGTTGTTCTCGACGACGAACTTCACCGCGGCCTTGGCGGCGATCCGTCCCTCGGCGTGCGACCCGGACGAGAACTTGTGGCTGGAGGCGCCGGAGGCGTCACCCGCGCAGAACAGGCCCTTGACGGTGGCCATATGCGCGTAGCCCCAGAAGTACTCCTTCTTCGTCTCGGCGGTCTGCAGATCCTCAGGACCGCTCACCCACGCCCCCGACGCGCCGGAGTGGGATCCGATGAAGTAGGGCTCGGCGGCCGCGATTTCGGAGCTGCGTTTCTCGGGCTCCGTGTTGGTCGCCGCCCACAGGACGGCCTGGGAGATGGTCATGTCGAGGAAGTCCTCCCACGCCTCGGTCTCCAGCTCCTTCATCTTCTTCTTATAGGCCTTCGGATCGTCCTTGAGGGTGTCGGCGATCTTCTGGATGGCCTCGTCGGTTCTCATGAAGATCGGACCCTTGCCCTCCAGAACGTCGAGCATGCCGAGGTAGTTGCGCAGGTTGGCGGGAATCGGCTTCACGCGCCCGTACGGTCCCCACTTCTCGAGCTCGGCCTTCCGCTCCACCATGTACTCGCCGCCCATCGCGTTGGTCGCGCGCGACTTGAACAGCAGGAACCACGCGCCGACCGGCCCGTACGCGTCCTTGAACCGGACCGGGATGAACCGCACTTCCTGGCACGTCATCTCGGCGCCGGCCTTCAGCGTGAAGTAGGCCGAGGAGCCGGAGTTCCAGGGTGGATACCACGCACGGCCCAGGCCTTCGCCCGAACTCCTTGGCTTGAAGACGTGGACCGCGCCGCCCATCATCACGAGGGTGGCCTTCGACTTGAACACGTAGAACTTGTCCTCGCGGACCGAGAAGCCCACGGCCCCGGCGCACCGGTCGCCGTCCATCAGCGGGCCGACGATGAACACGCGTTCGAAGATCTGGCCGACGCCAGTCTGCAGCAGCGCGTTCTTGGCCGCTTCAGCCACGATGACCTTGTAGGACTCGCCGTTGATCATCAACTGCCACCGGCCCTCGTGCACGTAGCCGCCCTGCTCGTCCTTCCAGATCGGCAGGCCCCACTTCTCGAACAGGTGGACGGTCGAATCGACGTGGCGCGCGATATTGGCGACCAGGTCCTCGCGGGTCACGCCCATCAGGTCGTTGCGCACGTAGTCGACGTAGTCCTTGACGGAATTCTTGCCGTCCTTCAGGCCCACGTACTGGTTGATCGCCGACAGCCCCATCGCGACGGCTCCCGAGCGGTCCACGGCGGCCTTGTCGACCAGCGTCACCTTCAGGCCGTTCTCCTTGGCCCAGTAAGCGGCCTCGACCGCTGCCCCGCAAGCGGCCATTCCGCCTCCGAGGATCAACAGATCAGTTTCCACGACAACCGTTTCAAAGTTCGCCATCTGTTATCTCCTCTCGTCCTACGTCCTGAGGGTGAACACGTCCGACAGACCGGTTGACGCCGGCTCGGTGAACAGCGCCTGGCTGTTCAAATCTCCCTTGGTGGCGAACCCGCCATCAGGTGCGGCCTTTCCTTCAGGTGTGGTGCGGATGGGGAACTTGAACCGCTTGACCATTCCGTTGCGGAACTTGACCGTCCACATGATGGAGTCGGTCGAGCGCAGAGGAGTGACGTTGGCACCGAGGGGCACGAAGTCGGCGTAGCCCCGCACCTCGACGGCTTGCGTCGGGCAGATCTTCACGCAGTTGTAGCACTCCCAGCACATCGAGACGTCGCGGTTGTACGCCTTCATCGTCTCCTTGTTGAGGACCATCAGGTCGTTGGGGCAGATGTGCTGGCAAGCGGTCTTGTCCAGCGCCTTGCACCCGTCGCACTTCTCCGGGTTGACATAACTTGGCATTCCGCTACCTCCTGGATTGACTCGTAACCTTCCGCGCTCAGAGAACGGGATCAACCGACGCCGCCCTCTGGTCGTATCAGTGGGCAGGCAGCCACGCCGGAGTGGAGACGGTTGCTGGGGGAGCAAGGGGGGAGCACTCCGGAGGCGGGGGCCATCGACGTCGCAACTTTAAGACGCAAGACTCGCTATGTCAAGTATTTGCTTGTACTTACACGTGTATCTATATGATTGATAGAAATAGTCAACAATGCTCTGACCCGACGGCGTACGTCGTCAGCGCGCCCGCGGCTTCGACTGGAGGGGGGAGACTAGATGTCGCTGGCGCTGGCATGTCGTTCCATCGCTTCTTCGTTCGCCGATGTGGCCGCCAGCACGGTCGCCCCCAGGACGAACGCACCGGCGGTGATGGCCACGAGCCAGCTTGGGACGAGTTCACCGACGGCGAGACGCTGGTAGAACTGGTTGATGGTCGCGGGGCTGGTCGGATGGATGAAGACCTTCGTCAGCCACGCGGCGGTGATGAAGAGTGAGAGGATGAGGTAGTTGCGGCGCAGACGGAATCTGGCTGACGCCACGAGCCCGATCTTCGGCCTCGGGCTGGCGAGTTCGCTGGCGAGACGTTCGCGCCACGATCGGTCCGCGCGCGGCGCTGACCGGAGCAGCCCGACGAAGTAGTGCTGCTCGAGCAGCCGCAACCGCCACAGGCTGTGGTGGAGGTGCTGATAACGCCGGGCCTCGATCACCAGACACATCGCCACGGCCGCCAGGCCCAGCAGCAGGATGTAGGGTGGTGTCCGCTCGGAGCCGAGCACGAACGTGGTCATACCAAGGGCCATGATCATGGCCCAGTTGGTCGTCACGTCCAGCCGCTGTCGCCAGGTGGTCATCCGGTGCATCTCGCCGCGATAGAGATGCGCCATGGCCGTGTCGAAACTGTCCGCGTCGCCGACTCCGTCGTCGTGACTGCCCGCCGTGGGATCAACGTAGTGAACCGCCATAGCCGAACGGGAGTGTACCACCAAGGCGGACTCGGACCAACCTGGCAGGAGTAACATGGAGTCGCCGTCGCGCTCGTCGGTGCTCCCGATCCATACTCGTTGTTCCACTCGGCGCTCACGCGCGCACGCTTGACTCCGTCTACGTTCCCGCGTAGCCTTCGGGCGGACAGAGGGCTTCATGTATCTTTTTCTCCCGATCGCAGCGTGTAGCATCAATGTCTTCATTCCTCTGGGTCTCGGTTGCCTGGTCGGCTTCCTGTCTGGCATGTTCGGTGTCGGCGGCGGGTTTCTCATGACACCGCTGCTCATGATGGTGGGCATTCCGGCGACGGTCGCAGCCGCGTCTGATTCGTGTCAGATCGCGGCGGCGGCCGCGTCTGGCAGCTTTGCCCACGCGCGCATGGGCAACGTCGACTACAAGCTGGGCGGTCTGATGCTCATCGGCGGAATCGGTGGTGGAGCCGTCGGAGTTCAGATCATCAAGATTGTCCGGCTCATGGGGAACGCGGACTTCCTGATTGGCCTCACCTACGTCATCGTGCTGGCGTCGATCGGCGTTTACATGTTCAGGGAAAGTCTGCGGGCGATCAGGCACGTCCATCTGCGGAGAACGCCCCGGCCGGGCCCCTCGCGGTTCGCCCGACTGCTCGCGGCGCTCCCGCTGCAGACGACGTTCGAGAAGTCGGGCATACGGCAATCGGCGTTCGTGCCGGTGGCCCTCTGCATGTTGGTGGGCATCCTCGCGGCGATCATGGGTGTGGGCGGCGGATTCATCATGATCCCGGCCATGGTCTACGTGCTCCGCATGCCGATGCATGTGGCCGTCGGTACCGATCTGTTCCAGATTCTCTTCACCTCCAGTGGCGTGACGCTGATGCAGGCCACCGTCAACGCGACGGTGGACGTCGTCCTCGCGCTCGTCCTCGCGTTGGGTTCCACGATCGGCGCGCAGATCGGAGCCCGGGTTGCGCGGCGGCTGAGAGGAGAACAGTTGCGGATCATCCTCTCCGTCATCGTGTTACTGGTGTGTCTGAAGATGATCTATGGACTGGTAGCGAGCCCATCGGTGCTGCTGTCCTACGCGGGTGGACACTAGGAAGGAGCCTGGGGCATGGACCGACGCAGTGCGCTGGCCGCTGGCCTGACGGTGATTGCGCTGCTCTCGACTGCGGCCACATCGGTGGCAGTCGGCGAGGACCGTTTCACGATCGACCCGAATCCGGTGTCGATTCATTCGTTCTTCAACGGTGGCACCGTGCGTGTGCGCGGAACGGTTGACCCGGGCTGTAGCATCGTCGTGGTCATCACGGGCGGGACCGTAGACGAACACTTCAACCGCAAGGGACGGTTTGGGCCGCTGTGGGCAACCACCGGCAAGGTGGCGATCTCGGGTGTGCCGAGTCTCCATCTGGTGGCCAGCCAGGCGCCGGTCGCAACGCTGGTCCGGCGTGACGACATCGAAGCGTACCGGCTCGACGTCGACGCACTCCTCCGCCGGGCACGGATAGACCCCGACGTGCCGGACCGGGATCTCCTGCTTCGCGAGTATCTGAAGCTCAAGCAGCAGCGGGGCGTGGTGGCGGTCTTCGACCAGGCGGTCCGCATTGAGCAGGCTCCGACCTCGCGCACATTCGACGCCGAGATCCCCTGGCCCGTGACCGCGCCAACCGGCACGTACCGGGTTGCCGTGCTCCAGGTGCGCGAACGCGGGGTGCTGCGGCAGGACGTCAGAGCCCTCGATGTGCAGTACGTGGGAATTCCTAGATTCGTTTCTTACATGGCGTTCGAGCGGAAGTTCCTGTACGGCCTCGGGTCGGTCGTCATCGCCCTCGGCTTTGGGCTCGTGATCGGTCTGCTCTTCAAGAAGGGACCCGCGGGACACTAGCCCGTCGGCAGGTGAACATTGCATGGCCCGCATCGGCAAGTGGCTCCGTTTCGGCCGACGACCATCGATTTCCTTCAGGCTGCTGTTCGCCCGCTTTCGCGCGATTCTCGATAACAACACCAGGGTCCTCCAGTTGTTCGCCGATCTCGCCGAGAAGCAGAGCGGCGAATACGTGTTCGATCGGTCCTACATTCAGACCTCGATTCATCAGCTGTTCGATCTGGTTGGAAAGACCGTCCACGATCTCAACAGCCTCACCGATCAGAAGCACACGGCGCTCTACGCCGTCCTCGATCGGCTCCGGGACGAAATCCAGGGCGACGTGGCCGGACGTCCCGTCGTGTCCAAGGCGAGCTTCTGTGTGCCCTTCGCGCAGATCGATGAGAGCCTCGTCAACCTCGTCGGCGGCAAGAGCGCCCACCTCGGCGAACTCCACACCCGGCTGCACGTACGGATTCCCGACGGGTTCACGATCACCACGTGGGCGTTTGTCCGGATCATCGAAGCCAATCACCTGTCGAATGTCATCGAGGATGGCCTGCTGCGCTTGAGCCGGGGCGACGACGCCGCCGTCCTGGAGATTGCCGAGCGTCTGCTGCATGCGAGAGTCCCGCGGGAGATCGGCACGGCGATCCGGAAGGCCGTCGCCGCGCTCGGACGGACCGACCAGCTGAGCCTCGCGGTGCGTTCGAGTGCGCTCGGCGAGGATCAGGATCTGTCGTTCGCCGGGCAGTACGAGACCGTGCTCCACACGAAGCCAGCCGAGGTCATCGACGCGTATCGCCGGGTGTTGGCCAGCCTGTATGCTCCCCACGCCGTCGCGTACCGGACGTCCTCGGGCCTGCCGGCGGGTGGGCTGATGGCCGTGGCCTGCATGCGCATGGTGCGCGCGACGGTCAGCGGCGTCCTCTACACCGTCGATCCGAATCGGTCGGGATCGGGCGAGTTGCTCCTGGGCGCCACGCGAGGCCTTGCCAACCGCGCCGTGCAGGGCGAGCAGAACATGGCGCAGTACTCCGTCGCGCGTCAGCCGCCGCACGAGGTACTGGGATATCGGCCAGCCGCTGGCGTCGGCGACGCCGCCTGGCACGCCGAGGGTGACCAGACCCCGAAGCCGCCTGGCGACGGCTCCGCGGGCCGGGAGCTCGCCGACGCCGACGTTCGAGAGCTCAGCGAAATGGCGCTGCGCATCGAGCGTTACTTCAAGCAGCCACAGGATATCGAGTGGGCCCGTGACGCTGACGGCTCGCTGTACCTCATTCAGGCGCGCCGGCTCAGGATCAGTGCGCCGGCCTCTGAGCCGCGCGACTTGTCCGAGATCCTAAACGCCTATCCGGTGCTGCTGCGGCGACGCGGACAGGTGGCCTGCCGGGGCGTCGCGTCGGGACCAGTCGTCCATGTGACCGAGGAGTCGGACCTCGCCGCCTTCCCCGCCGGCGGGGTGCTCGTCTCGCGGAGGGCCTCGCCCCGCTTCGTCAGCGCGATGGCGAAGTGCGCCGCGATCGTCACGGACATCGGTGCGCCAACCGGACACATGGCGGCGCTGGCCCGCGAGTTTCGGGTGCCGACCCTGGTGGATTGCGCCACCGCGTCGATCGTCCTGACCGAGGGCCAGGTGGTGACGGTCGACGCTGACGAGAATGCCGTCTATGCCGGCCGCGTCGATCCTTTGATCGACTACCAGCTCGTCACGGAAAGCGGGCTCGAGGACACCCCGGAATACCGACTGCTGCGCCGGCTGCTTCGGCGGATCACCCCGTTGAACCTCATCGACCATCACGCAGACAACTTCCGGGCCGATCGGTGCCGGACGATTCATGACGTCATCCGCTTCGCACATGAGACAGCCGTCGACGAGCTGATCGATCTACAGGCCTCGGGGCGCGTGTCGGGCGTCGAATCGGCGAAGCGACTGATTTCGGATCTGCCGATCGGACTCTCCATTATCGATGTCGGTGGCGGGCTCGATACGGCGGTGGGTGGCGGCCTTCCGCAGTTGACCGTGACGCCCGCCGCCATTCGCTCGGTACCCATGCTGGCGATCTGGGCCGGCCTGACGACACCGGGGGTATGGAGCACGCGCCCGGTCAGAGTTGATCTTGCGACCTTCTTCTCAAGCGCGATGTCGGGAGGCGCCCTCCAGAACACGCACAGAAACCTGGCCGTCGTCTCCGAGAACTACGTGAATCTGAGTCTGAACGTCGGTTACCACTTCACCATGGTCGATGCCTTCGTGAGCGGCAACCGCGAGGAGAACCATATCTACTTCCGTTTCGTCGGCGGGGCTTCTGATGCCGAGCGCCGCACGCGCCGCGCGGAGATGGTCCGGGACATCATGGAACGGTTGGGATTCGCGACACGTCAGAGTTACGACCTCGTGGTGGCTCGTCTGCGGAAACTGCCGCGAACGGCCACCGAAGAGCGCCTTAGAATCATCGGGAGACTCATTGGGTTCACGCGCCAGATCGACGCGCTGATGGATGACGAAGACACGGTCTCGCGGTACACGGAAGCGTTCTTCGAAGGACGCCACAATCCGGAGTAGCCTCGCGACCCTGAGGGGAGCACGGCATGCCGAAACTGACCATCCTGGTCCTCGACGACGAACCTATCGTCGGCAAGCGGCTGAAACCAGCGCTCGAGAAGTCGGGTTATACCGTCGACGTGGTCGAGACGGGCGCCGAGGCGATTCGTCTGCTCGACCTGCGAGCCTACGACATCGTCGTCACCGATATCCGCATGGAGGGCGTCGATGGCATGGGGGTGCTGCGCCATGCGCAGTCAAGGTCGCCGCAGCCCCTGGTCATCATGATCACGGGGTACGCCACCGTCGACGTGGCACGCGAAGCCCTCACCATCGGCGCGTTCGACTTCATCGCGAAGCCGTTCAAAATGGACGACCTCAGGGCCGTCATCGCTCGTGCTGCCGAGCGGATCGCGGCAGTACGATCGTTGTGAGACGCCTCGCCGCCGACGCCTCGTGGTCCGGCGTCGTCACACCGAGGTGCCGAGCCCGGACTCGGATTCGGCATCTGGCAGAGCCTGAGCTTTCGGCAGAAACACACTGAGCGTCGTGCCGCGGCCCGGGGTGCTGGTCACACGGATGTCCCCGCCGTGCTTCGAGACGATGCCGTAGCTCACCGACAGCCCCAGGCCTGTACCCTTGGCCGCCTTCGTGGTGAAGAACGGGTCGAAGACAAACGGCAGCACGTCGGCCGGAATGCCGGCTCCATTGTCGCTCACGTCGATCTGCACGCGGCCCGGCTGCTCGGGGTCGCTGCCGACCGAGACGCGGATGATCCCGTCCGACCCCATCGCATCGAGCGCGTTGAGGTAGAGGTTGACGAACACCTGGGACAGTTGCTGGCGATCCCCGCGAATGGCCGGCACGCCGTCCGGCACGGCCAGTTCCAGGCGCGCGCCCGCGAGCTTGATCTGGTTGCCGGCGAGCCTGACGGTCGATTGCAGCAGCCCCGCGAGGTCAATCACCTCCATATGGACGTCGCGCTGCCGCGAGAAATCGAGCAGGTTGCGGACGATGCCCTGGGCGCGTTCGGTCTGCGTCAGCAGATCCCGGCACAGATCGAGACGATCCTCGTCGCCGAGCGTCTGGTGGTCTTCGAGCATGGCCTCTGCCGTCAGCGAGATGTTGTTGATGGGGTTGTTGAGTTCATGCGCGATACCGGCGGTCAGCGTCCCGATGGCCCTGAGCTTCTGCGCCTCGGCGAGCGCCTCCTGCCGGTGATTCAGTTCCTGCATCATGCGGTTGATGGCGAGCGCGAGGCCGGTGAATTCATCCCGGTATCGCCGGGTCGGCTGGAGCGGCGTGAAGTCCCCTTTGGCGATGCGGCCAGCCGTGTTCACCATCCGCCCCAGCGGCGCGAGCAGCTGGCGCGCCAGGAAATTGGTGATGTACACAATCAACACGAGGAGCACCGCGAGCGCCGCCAGCGGCATCTGCTTCGACAGCCGGAGCATCGACCGGACGCTTTGCCGTTCGGCCTCAGCCACCCGCAGTGCCGCGGCCACCATCTCCGCCCCATGCTGCCGAATCTCGGCTTCAAGCGTGCTGCGCCGGGCACCCGCCGCGCCTGTGGGCACACCTGCCAGCCCGAGCAGCAGCTGCTCATAGCGTTCGAGGTGCTGGCGCATCTCCCCGTACGGCTTCTGGCCGACGATGCGCGCGAACTCGGCAGACGCGCCCCCGAGCGTGGCGCGCGCCTCGTGCGCGTACTCGAGGGCGCTGTCCAGGCCGGTCCCATACAGCAGGTAGTTCTTCTCGAACCGGCGGGCTTGCTGGATTTGATTGGTGTAGGTGTCGGCCACCTCGAGGAAGTGGAGCTTCTGCTCGATACGCCCGAGCGTCACCAGCGAAGCCAGCGTGACGCCGCCAATCACCAGGAAGCACAGCAGGAAGCTGAGAGCAATCCTCTTGCGGATGCTGAAGCTCGGACGCCGCAGCAGCGCAATGTCGGCTGCCGTCTGGGAGTCGCGCCCGTTCAGTTGCCCGTTCGACGGACCGCCACCCTGGCGGTTCCGCCCGCGAGCGGACCACCCGGGCGGCGTTCGGCCTGGCGTCTCGTGTTGCGGCCTCATGTGTGGTAACGTCCCCGAAGCCACCGACATTCTATTCGTCGGGCGACCATCCCGACAAACAGATTCGGTGACGCGTCGGCTGCACAGGAGGCTCCAGATGTCGATCATCACGATTTCGCGAGGCACGTTCAGCGGAGGCCGCGACCTGGCCGAGTGTCTCCACAAACAGCTGGGCTATAGCGTCGCCAGCCGGGAAATCGTTGCCGACGCGGCCCAGGTCTCAGGCGTCTCGGAGGCCGCTCTTTCCAGGGCCCTGGAGAGCAGCCCTCGGCTCGTCGATCGGTTTCTGCCCGACCGGCGGCTCTACTTGGCGTTTGTGCGGATGGCGCTCTGTGAACGGGCGGCTCACGATAACCTCGTCTACCACGGACACGCAGGCCACTTCCTGCTCAAGGGTGTGCGGCACGTCATCAGAGTGAGACTGATCGCCCCGCTCGATTTCAGGATCGATCGGCTCCGGAAACGCATGGGACTCGACGAGCGTGAGGCTGCGGCGTACATCGAGCGGGTGGACAAGGAACGTTCGCGCTGGACCGAGTTCTTGTACGGCGCCGACTGGAAGGATCCGAGTCTCTACGACCTCGTCGTCAACCTCGAGAACGTCGACCTGGAGGGCGCGTGCGGGGCAGTGGTGGCTCTGGCGGCCAGACCGCAGTTCCAGGCCGATGATTCGAGCCGCCAGACGATGATGGACCTGCTCCTGATGAGCCAGGTCGCCGCCACGCTGGCCGCCGACCGCGGCACCTCCTACGCTGAGGTCGAAGTGAGGGCCAAGGCGGGGCTGGTGGAGATTGAAGGCAAACTGGCCGATCCCATGCTCGTCAACGCCGTGATCGATCGAGCTCGCCGGGTCGCGGGGGTGAGGGGCATTCGCTATGGCACGCGAGTGATGTTCGAAGACTCGACTGCGCTTGTCCCCTGAAGCGCAATCTCGTCACCCCGGCGAAAGCCGGGGTCTGGAGGCCGGGCCTTCAGACCCGCTTCGCCGTTCCGGCGTTCTCCGCAATGACGGACAGAGGGGGCACCCTGCCAGCCCCGATAACCGGCACAAACGCCCGGTGGTTTGAGGCGGAGCGCGGTGTGCGGGCCGGGACGCCTGGTGCGACGGGGCTACTGGTTCGCCTGGTGCCGGCCGACGTTCATCACGCGCAGGGCCTGGTTCGATGACGCGCCCGCGCGGTAGACAATCCGAACGACGTCGCCGGCTCGTGGCGGGGCGCCGATCTCCGCGCTCGTGATATCGAGCACCAGAGGCGCACGGTCGGGCGCCTCTTCATCCTGTACCCGCAGCACGCCGCCTCCCTGCTCGACCGCGACGACCTTGCCCTGCACGACAGGGGCGACGGCCACGCAGGCCGGCACGAACGCGACGGCGATGAGCGCAATCACGCAGGCTACCCGGTTCATGGGCTCACCTCCTTGCGCGCGGCCAGCTCGCGCGCGGCCCCCCTGACCATGCCGACCACGACGACGCCCGTGATCACCGACACGGCCATCATCACCGTCCACGCCGCCGCGGTGTTGTAGTTCAGCTGCTTGAGGATGACGGAGACCATCGCGCAGACGACCGTAATGCCGAAGATGAGCCGGATGCCGTATCCGCGAATGTACTTGGTGGCAATCGTCCCGACCTGGGCCCCCGGCGCCGCCCCAACCAGCATCAACAGGACAGCGAGGATCTCCACGCGCCCCTTTATCGAGTACGTCGCGGCGCCATAGAATCCCGAGAGCATCACCGTGAACAAGTCGGTGCCAACCGCCACGAACGTCGGCACCCCGATCAGATAGACGAGGGCCGGCATCATCAGCAGGCCGCCCCCGATCCCGAGGAACCCGGCCAGCACTCCGACGGTGAACCCGACGGCGGCAGGCAGCCACAACGAACACTCCACCTGCGCGACATCGAAGCGGATGATGGGCCGGAGTCTGATCTTGTGCAGCGCCACATGCCACTGGAGGGCCGGCGTGGCGGGCGCGAGACCGAGCGCGGCGCGGCGGCGAATCGACCGGTCCTTGAAGTAATCGTAGAACACGAGCCAGGCGATCAGAAACAGGAGGACGACGTACACCCACCGGATCACCGGGCCCGCGAGGCCAAACCGCTCGAGCAGCATGACCAGCCTGGCGCCGCACTCGATCCCGACCACGTCGAACGCCAGCATCGCGAGGCCGAGCTTCATGTCGACGTTGCCGAACTTCGCATGGCGTCGTGTCGAGATAATCGACTTGCCTGCCATGTGGCACAGGTCAGTACCCACGGCAAAGGGCATCGGGAAGCCGAAGATGTTCAGCGCGGGTGTCACCATCCACGCGCCGCCCATGCCGAAGAACCCGCCCAACACGCCGACGGCGACTCCGAGCAACACGAGCAGCAGCGCGTTGATCGCCACTCCGGAGATCGGAAGCACAACGGTGAACCATTCGAGCATGACTGCCGCCTACTCCTTGGCTTCGCGTTTGCCGAGATCGAGACCGATGGTTCCCACAATGATGTCCATCAGCACGCCGAGACTGAGTCCGAGCAGCCCGGTCAGGCCGACCGTCATGGTGGTGAACAACAGCCGGTCGGCGTTGTAGAGGTTGGCGAAGTACAGATTGAAACCGGTCAGGTGCCGGGTGTCGGCCACGTGAACCAGGGCGCCCTGGCTCTCGCCGCCAGCAGCCATCGTCGCGGTCACGAGCAGCCATGGCGCCAGTACGACGAGCGCTGTCATCGATCGGGCGATCGCACGGCGAGTCATGTGTTGTCCCTCTGGAAGTCGCTCGGGAACGGAGGCAGGTTCCCGACGGCATCGACACGCGCCTAGGAGCAGGGATAATCTAGACGTGACTTGCCCCCGCCGTCAAGTTGGCACTGGGGTGCCAGTGGATTCCTGCCCTCTGAACAGCGGGGTTGGTGGTGAACGACATCCGATCTTCCAACCTATGGCGGTCGCCGACTCACCCCGACGTCAGGAACGTCATCTGGGCGTCGGTCGTGCCGTCGCTGGCGCTCTTCCTGCTCGTCGTCATGCTGACCTTCTTCGCGGGCACCGCGTCGGAAAGCCGGTTGATGCCGCTCGCGCTTGCGGGGTGCGTGGCCTCTGCCGCGGCTTCGACGCTGGTGGCCATCCGTCTCTCACGCCAACTGAGAGAAGTGGTGCGGCAGCGGGATGCCTTCTACCAGGAATTCGCGCGGTTGTCGAAACTGGCGTCGCTCGGTGAGGCGTCCTGCAGCATCGCACACGACCTCAATAACCCGCTGGCGATCATGAACGAAGAGGCGGGCTGGATGCAGGATCTCCTCAATGGCGCGGAGTCGGACGACGCGGTGACCCGCAGCGAGTTCTCGGCGTCGGTCGAGCAGTTGCGGATGCAGATCGGCCGCTGCCGAGAGATTGCCCGCCGAATGCTCACCTGGACCCGGGACCCCGAGGAGCCGCCGGGCCAGGTCGACATCAACACTCTGCTGACCAAGACCCTGTACCTCGTCGAAACCGATTTGGTCGCGACCGGCGTCCGTGTGATCAAGCATCTCGATGGCACGTTGCCGCTGGTGCAGGGACACGCCGCCGAATTGCGACAAGTGCTGCTCCATCTGATGAAGAATGCTCTCGATGCCATGAAGGGTGCCGGCGGCACGCTGACGATTACGACCGCGCGATCGGGCGATGCGGTGCGGGCGAGCATCTCGGATACCGGACCGGGCATCGCTCCGGATCTGCTCGGGCGGATCTTTGAACCGTTCTTCACCACCAAGGCCCAGGAACAGGGCGCCGGCCTGGGACTGACGATCAGCACGTGGATTGTTCAGCGAAGCGGCGGCCGGATCGATCTCGACAACGCGCCGGGGCAGGGATGCGTGTTCCACGTGACACTGCCGGCGGCCCGGCCGGGCGTGTCACCCCCGAGTGCAGGAGGAGCCCATGAGAGTCGTGAAACTGCTGCTGGTCGATGACGAGGCAAGGTTCGTCGAGACGCTCTCGAAACGGTTGACAGCCCGCGGGTTCGAGGTGGAAGGCGCCCTTGGCGGACCGCAGGCACTCGAACTGCTCCGCACGCGGCCAGTTGACGTCGTGTTGCTCGACGTATGGATGCCGGGCATGGACGGACTCGAAGTGCTGAAAGAGATCCGGCGACTGCACCCCTCGGTGAGGGTCGTGCTCGTGAGCGGCAATGCCTCGATCACGGCGGCCGTCGAAGGGATCCGGCTCGGCGCGTCCGACTACCTGCTCAAGCCTGTCGACATCGAAGACGTCCTGGTCAAGGTCGAAGAGGCGTTCGAGAAGAAGACCATTGAGGAAGCGGACGGGGCCAGTTGAAGTGTGGCAGGGCATCGCCGTACGGCGTTGGATACGCAGGTTGTCCGGACGGGATCGGTGGCGTCCGGTCGAGGTCCGGAAAGACTCGAGAGCCTCGCTGTCGCTGGACTACCTGACCTTCAAGGACTTGACGACGTCCAACGACGAGCTCCTGGAGACCATCGCCGACATCGAATGCAAACTCGAGGGTGATACCGCGTTTGGCATGGCGTACCTCCGGAATCGAACCGTCGTCTGCGCGACGCACACCTACCGGATGATCATCTGCCTCGACAAGCTCTCATCGCGACGGTACCAGGAGCTGCACCCGGCCTTCGCGTCGATGCAGAAGCGCCTGGAAGCCATCCTGGACCGCACGCGGCCGGCCTCGCCAGGCCCGCCGCGTCTGGTCTATCAGCTGTCGGAGGTCGACGGCTCGTCAGCCGCGAGAGTCGGCGGGAAGAGCGCGAATATCGGCGAAATCAGGAACCGCGTGCCACTGCCGATCCCCGATGGGTTCGCGGTGTCCACCGATGCGTTCGCCGCCTTCCTGGACCACCGGCGGTTGGGCAATGACATCCGGGCTCTCCAGCTGAATCTTGAACCTGAAGACCCCAACGGCCTGCACGAGGTCAGCCAGCAGGCCCAACAGAGGATCATGTCGAGCGATCTGCCCCCGGAACTGGCGGAGGCGATTCTCGCAGGCTACGACCAGCTGAGTCGGACCATCGGGTACGAGCCTCGCGTGTCGGTGCGATCCAGCGCGGTTGGCGAAGACGGAGAGATGTCGTTTGCCGGCCAGTACACCAGCGTGCTCAACGTCGATCGGGCGGGACTGATCGAGGCCTACAAGGAGGTCGTGGCCAGCTTGTACTCTCCCCAGGCGATGTTTTACCGCGGCGTGCACGGCATCCCGGACGACGACCTCCCCATGGGTGCGCTCTGCATGACCATGGTCGACGCCGTTGCCAGCGGTGTCGCCTGCTCGGTCGATCCCAATCGGGCCGCGTCCGACACGATGCTGATCAGCGGAGCGTGGGGTCTCGGTGTGGGTCCGGTGGGCGGCTCTGTCAGTCCGGACACGTGGGTGGTGTCGAGGACCGGAGATCCGACAATCCTGACAAGGCGTCTGGGCTGGAAAGAGACGCGGATCGACCCGTCGGCCGGCGGGGGCGTAGCGCCCACGGCGGTCCCGGCGGGAGACTGCCAGCATTTCAGCCTGTCGGACGTCCAAGTGCAGGACCTGGCCCGCCTGGTTGGGCAGATCGAATCGCATTACCACTGTCCTCAGGAGATTGAGTGGGCTCTCGACCGACAGGGACAGTTTGTGCTGCTGCAGACGAGGCCCCTGCAGACCACCGCCGAGGAGCGACCGGCGGCGGTGCTGGACGGCGAGATCGATGGCCATCGACTCCTGCTCACGGGCGCCGCGGCGTCGCGGGGCTGCGGAAGCGGCGTGGTCCATCGGTTCACGGAGAGAGACGACCCCGCAACGTTTCCGGACGGCGCGGTTCTGGTGACTCGGCATTCGTCTCCGCAGTTCGTCAAGGTCATGGACCGTGCCTCCGCCATTGTGACCGACATTGGCGCCACGACCGGGCACATGGCGTCACTGGCGAGGGAATTTGGCGTGCCCGCGGTGCTCGACACACGCAACGCCACGCGGATGCTCGCCGAGGGTGTGGTCGTCACCGTGGACGCCAACGGCGGCGGAGTGTATGAGGGGCGCGTCGAACGCCTGCTGGCCTCCAGCGGCGGGGCCCAACGGCGGAGCGTCGTGGGAACCCCGATTCATACGATTCTGCGCGAGGTGGCCACGGTGATCGTGCCACTGGCGCTGACCGATCCCCGCAGCCCGCAGTTCCACCCGCGCGAGTGCCGGAGCTTTCATGACATCGCGCGGTTCGTCCACGAAAAGGCGTTCGAAGAGATGTTTCGCATGAGCGACCGCGTCACCAGCGCGAGCGAGAAGGCGACCAGGCTGGACGAGCGGCTGC
This sequence comes from Acidobacteriota bacterium, assembly GCA_026393755.1. Classification (NCBI taxonomy): domain Bacteria; kingdom Pseudomonadati; phylum Acidobacteriota; species Acidobacteriota bacterium. The sequence continues at coordinate 82,093 of JAPKZO010000006.1, read as the reverse complement.
CTTACTTGGTGTACCTGATCGATATTGGAGGCGGACTGCGCCGGGCGCCGAGCCCGTGCGTGCGACTGGAGGACATCCGCTCCGAGCCCATGCGCGCCCTGCTGCAAGGCATGATGCACCCGGAACTGCGCTGGTGGGAGCCCCGGCCGATCTCCATGTCGGGGTTTCTGGCGGTCGCCACCGAATCCATGCTCTCACCAGGCGGAGGCGACGGACAGCGGCGGCTCGGCGACCGGAGCTACGCCATCGTCGCCGAGGCGTACTGCAACTTCAGTTCGCGCGTCGGGTACCATTTCGCCGCCGTCGACGCGTACTGCTCCGAGTCGCGGTCCCGCAACTACGTCAGCTTCAGGTTCAAGGGCGGTGCCGCCGACGATGGGCGTCGCGCCCGGCGGTGTGAACTCATCGGCGAGATTCTCAGGCGTCTGGATTTTCAGATCGAGTGGAACGGCGATCTGGTGAACGCTCGACTGCTGAAGTTCCCGCGCGATGCGACGCTCCGGCGGATCGACCAGATCGGACGTCTGATCGTCGCCACACGCCAGCTCGACATGCGCCTCGGACCCGGCACGCCGATTGCGTGGTACGTCGATGCGTTTTTCGCGGAGAACTACCTGTTCGAGCCACCTGGCCGCGAGATGCCGTCCGGGCAGGCCTCGGCCTCGCGCGAACCGTAGCGGGCGCGCCAAAGCCGTGTGATTCGCGGCCAACGGGTCGAACGCAGTTCTGGAGACCAGGCAGGAGCCTGGGGAAGGAGCGTGGAGCGATGTCCAGCCAGGTTCGTGTGCTACTGATCGATGACGAGACCGTCTTCCTCGATTCCATGTCGAAGGTGCTCCGCGCGCGCGGCTATCTGGTTGGCGTGGCCCGCGACGGGGCTGCCGGGCTCGAGGAACTCGGCATCCACGACTACGACGTTGTCGTGCTGGATCAGCGGATGCCCGGGATGGACGGCGTGACCACGCTCGACCACATTCGCAGCACCCACCCGATTCTCCCGGTGATCATGCTGAGCGGCCAGGCGCAGATGGCGACGGCGGTCGACGCCATGACCCACGGCGCGGTCGATTATCTGCTGAAGCCGGCGCTCGTCGAGAAGTTGTGCGAGCGGATCCAGACCGCGATGGAAAAAAAGACGCTGCTCGAACACCTGCCGCGCTGACGGGGGGAGTCATCAGGGTGGCGTGTCGGGTCCGTACCGGCCGGCAAGGAAGTCGTCAGCCACTTCGGCCACACGCTCGTCTGAGGTCATGGCCGCGTCCATCTGGCGCATGAACTGCAACAGGCGACCCAGCATCTCCACGGCGCGAAGCGTATCCGCAAGATCGTGGCGGCGATAGTTGGCATCGACCAGGTCGGCGGTGACGTTGGTCGAGAAACCCAGGTGGCGGAGGATCAGCGCGATGGCCTCGACGCGACGCCGGCGACGCACCTCTCCGGCGGCACCCCCTTTGAAACGGAACGAGACCGAGTTCTGGCTCGCCACGCCGCCGGCATAGGCGTCGACCGCGCTGAAGTGGAAGCCCACCCGGGTCGCCAGATTCACATATCGGTCCGAGATGATCGCGTAGCAGGGATCCCGCAACGTGTCGTCCTCGTGGGGGTTGGCCAGAGCCTGGCGCATGAAGACATCGAGCAGGCCCTTCGTGTCGATGGCTCGCGGCCCGAACCTCGGGATCGAGGGATGCAGCATCCCATCGACGAGCGCGGCAAACGGCGCCGACACGATCTCCCTCCGTCGCACCTTCCGCGCCCCGGGCGGTGCGGCCAACCCGCCGCCGAGATCGATGATGTAGAGGTCAATGGGCAGAAAGACGTCGAGGATGGGAGATTGGGCGTGGAAGTCGCCGACAAGCGTACTGAGGCCGAACATTTCCCTGAACGAGCGTTCGTGTACGTATCGGGCCACATCGTGAAGGCTGGCACAGGCCATCGGCGTAAACGAGTCATCACGCACGTCGATCAGCGTCAACGGCACGACGAACCGGGCGATCTCTTCCAGCGCCGAATGCCCCCGGCTCTCGGGCCTTGCCGCCGGTGGAGCGGGTGCCTGCTCCAGGAGTACGTCCACGCGGCCCGCGTATACGCGGCACCGCGTGGCGTCCACGGTCACCATGCTGCCCGGCGCCAGCCGTGCGGTCGCCGTCCCGGCGCCTACGATGGTAGGCACGCCGTATTCGCGCGAAAGCGACGCCATATGGCCGATGGCGCTGCCGACGTCGGTGACAATGGCAGAGGCCCTGCGCATGATGCGGACGAACTTCGGGCTGGACTGGACGGCTACCAGGACGCCGCCCTCGGGAAAATCGTCGAGGTTGTCGTCGGGGAGCGCCGCCACGACGGGACCCGCGCCGGCGCCGGCAGAGGCGGTCATCCCTCCTTCCAGTAACAGGCCGGCCCCCTTCACCGCAGGCACGTCCCGGGAGGTTGCCGCGGCCTGGGCCGTTGCCGGGCGGCTTTGCAGGATGACAAGCCGGCGGTCGCGATCGAGGGCCCATTCGACGTCCTGGGGACCGCCGAAGTGCCGCTCCAGTTCGATGGCCCACCTGGCAAGTGTCGCGACCTCCGGCTCAGTCAGACACGGGCGCTCCTGGTCGCCGGGAGGCACTTCGTCCTCGACGACCCCGCCGGCTGGATGGCTCGTAAGGCGGACCACCTTCCGGCTCACGTGCGTGGTGATACGGCCGTCGTCTCGGGAGACGACATGGACGTCGGGATCGATGCGACCGTCAACGATTGACGGTCCCAGTCCCCAGCCGGCATGGATCAATACGCTGTTGTGGTGGGTGCCGATCGGATCGGTGGAGAACGCGACGCCGCTCGCGAGCGGCTCCACAAGTACGAGACACCCGACGGCGACCGCCACGTCTGACTCGTCGATCCCCATCTCGCGGCGATAGCACTCCGCGTTGGCGCCGAAGGCACTGGCCACCACCTGGCGGTAGGCGTCGATGAGATCCGGCTGACGGATGTTCAGCAGCGTCAGGTACTGTCCGGCAAGCGAGAACTCAGAGTCCTCCTCGACGGCGCTCGATCGCACGGCCAGCGGCGGCGCTTCGCCGCCTGGCGCCAGCGCCTGGTGGGCGGCAAGAACACGCTGGGCCATCTCCTCCGGCACGAGCGTGTTAAGGATCCGTTGTCGTGCCCCTTCGGCCCCGGTCGACGGGTCGTCGCCTCCTGGGTCGCCCGCTCCGCGCGGGTTCGCGTCGGCCACGCCGGCCGCTTCGATCATGCGATGGAAGGCCGCGACCGTCACCACGAAGCCATCGGGCACGGGCAGCCTCAGCACGTTCCGGATCTCACCGAGCACCGCCATCTTGGTGCCTGCCAGCGGCAGCGCGGATCGATCGAGCCGGTCGAGCGGAATGATCCAATCATCAGGCAGGTCGGGTTCGGTCATGGCGCGGCACGACGACAGCCGCTGTTCCAGACGGGTCAGCACCAGATCGAGCGCCTGATAGCGCCGGCCCGACACGGCGTTGAGGGCTGCGACCATCCGGTGGGCTGACGTCAGGGCGGTCACCACCTGCGCGCGGATCCAGCGGAGGGTGACAACAGAGCGGCGCTGAAGTCTCAACTCCATCGCCGCCACGACCTCCAGCAGGTCGTGATTGGCAGCCAGCAGGTCGCGGAAGTGGAAGTAGCGGAGTCTCAGCTCGGCGAGCCGGCTGTCGTAGTCGATTTCTTCAGGACGACGGAGGCCGATGATCTCGAGAAACGTCACCAGCCGCGACCAGACGGTCTTCATGAAGCCGGTCGCGACCCTGGCAGCTCAGGAGGCGAGTCCGGGCCGGCAAGACGCCGGGCGCGCGTCTCGAGCGCAGCCCCGATGACGGAGACCAGGTCTGGAACGGTGCACGGTTTGGTCAGGTAGGCAAATGCGCCGAGCTTCAGCCCTTCCTGCTCGGTCGACTTCAGCAGATGCCCGGTCAGGATGATGACCTCGAGGTCCGGCTGGATTCGCTTGAGCTCGCGAAGAGTCTCGATTCCGTCGAGGCCGGGCATCTTGACGTCGAGAATCACGATCTCAATCCCGCCGCGCAGGACCGCACGCATGCCTTGCGCTCCATCCGACGCGGTCGACACGTCGAAGCCGCGAAAGGTCAGGAGTTTGTCGACCGTCTCCCGGAAGGCGTCTTCGTCGTCGATGAGCAGGAGCCGAGGACGACTCATGAACTGGATCCTGCCGGTAGCGTACCACCGATCGCGGGTGACCCGGTGGCCGAGGGCCCGGCCCCAGGCGCGTCGCCCTCCTCAGCAGGCCGCATCGGCAGGGTCAGTGTGAACGTCGAGCCGACGCCGAACTTGCTGTCGACGGTCAAGCTGCCATCCATCTGCTGGACCAGCCCATAGCACACGGCCAGGCCCAGCCCCGTGCCCTTCCCGACCGGCTTGGTCGTGAAGAACGGCTCGAAGATGCGCGGCAGGTGCTCCCGGGCGATGCCGCACCCGGAATCGGTGATGGCGATTCGGACGGTGTTCCCGGCGCGGCGAATCACGACCTTGACGTCTCCACCCTTGCCTTCCATCGCGTCGACCGCGTTGTTCAGGATGTTCAACAGAACCTGCTGAAGCTTCGAGGATGACATCAGCAGCATCGGCAACGGCACTGGATTGGGATGGATCTCGAAGTGGACGTTCTCCGAACGGGCTCGATGCTCGATCATCTCGATCATCTCTCCGACCAAGCCCTCCAGGTTCGTGCTGACGCGCCCGGAGTCGGTCCGCCGCGAGAAGCGAAGCAGGTCGTGCGTGATCAGGCGGCACCGCTCGACCTGATCGCCGATCTTCCGGGCGGACGCGATCACCTCCGGCACGTTCTGCGCGGCAAGCCCCTCGTCAGTCACCAGGTCCAGGATCCAGGTCCGCAGCGTTTCAATGTTGGCGAGCGGGTTGTTGATCTCGTGGGCGACACCGGTTGCCATCTCCCCCACGGCTGCCATTTTCGAGCTGACGGTCAGTTGAGCGTGCAACTCGTCGGTCTGCTTGTCGATCTCCCGCACATGACGGACGAGCCAACTGGAGATCGCCAGCGCCGCCACGACCACGCCCACCAGACCAATCAGGATGATGATCGTCGACGTCCACATCGCGCGCTGCAGGGGCGCGAACGCCTCGGCCTTCTCCTGCCGCACGACGAGCATCCACTGGCCGGCGGCCGTCCAGACGTCAGAGTACAGGTACGCCCGCCCGCCAGCCGTCAGTTCGGCCGAGCGGACACCGCCGTGCGCGCCGACGAACGGAAATCCGGATGGATCGAGCAGGCGGCCGGCCCAGCGGGTCTTGGTCTGATAGAAGCCCTGCCGGTCCAGCAGGAACGCCTCGCCGGTCGTGCCGACCCTGATGCTCTCGACGAGCTGACTGATATAGTCGGTGCTGAGGCTCGCGCGCAAAATCCAGTAGCCGCCTGCAATCCGTCGCTTGACCGCAATGATGAAGTGCGGCACGCCGCGATAGCCCAGGAACAGATCGCTGATGACCAGATCGCGGGTCCGGAGGAGCTCGAACCAGGATGTCTGGCCGTAGTTCCGGCCCTCGAGGCCATAGGGTCCGACGTACTTCAGGTGGTTGCCGCGATCGTCGATGATGCCGAGGTCGGCATAAACACCGGACCCCTGCTGGAGCACGGCAAACACGCGATCGAGTTCGCCCGACTGGAGTTCCTCGAGCGAGTAGTGATCGGTGATCGCCTGAAGCTCGGCCTGCAAGCGCTGCACGAAGGCATCGATTGAATGGGCGTGGTTGAGGACGACTCGTTCCTGCTGATCGAGGACCATCTGGCGGGCGTAGCGCTGGAACTGCACGTACGACGCGCCACTGACGACCAGCAGCGGGACCAGGCAGGTCGCCAGCATCGTGCGGAGCAGGCGCCGATGGAGCGGCGCGTAGTCACGGCTGCCGTCGGGCATGGTCACCTCCCTGGCTGCTGCCCCCGGACAGGGCCTCCTCGGTTGCTGGGACCGAGCCAGCCAGCCGCTTCGAGACCTCACCCAACACGGTCCGGCCGCTCCCGGTCCTGGCGGCCCACACAGGCCAGCCGGCGCCGGCGCCATCGATCAGCACGACCACGTAGCGCGTCGGCACCAACATCGCATGGACGATCCCGAAGACACCAACGGCCAGCAGCAATGGTCCGGTCACGCCGAGTCGGGCTGACAGAAGCCAGGCGACCACGCTGATCGCCATCCCGGTGAGGGCCTCTCCCCAGCGGAACGAAACCCGGCGCTCGACGCCGGCGATCTCGGCGTACCACTGGGATTCCAACGTCTCCTGGACATCGGACCGAGCGCGCCCCGACGGCGAGGCGCCGTCGTGGAACCGCCAGCGGAACAGCCGGCGCTCGGTGGCATAGAGGCTGCCCGCGATCTGTCCGGTTTCGGCGAACGGCGATTCGGGCAGTCGCGCGTGACCCTCGACCCAGTGGTGCTCGGCGATGATCGTCTCACCGGGCATGAGTGTCGGGGCGATCTTGCGCCGTCCCAGCTCCGCCAGCGCCTGCTGGCGCTGCCGGGCGTAACGCTTCGGACTCAGGTCGCCCAGGGCGAACCGTGCGGCCAGCCCCGAGAGCGCCGCATCCTCATCGACACGCCGTCCACCGTCACGACCCGGGTCATTCGTCACTGGGGTACTCGCCCGGGGACACGCTCTTCGCCCGCAATCCGGGGACCGTGGAGATGACGGCGGCCACGATGAGCAGGAACCATACGACGAAGGCAAACCACGGATCGAACTCAACGAATGTCGAGTCTACCGCGTAGTAGATCAGCACCCCATAGAGCACCAGGTTCGCCAGCAACTGTGTCGGTTTCTTCATGGCTGCTCCTAGCCGATCAGGTGCGTGCGCATGTACGCGAAGTACACGACGGTCGATAGTGTCATCGACACCACCAGCAGGACCAGGGCAAACGCCCACATGTTGTCGAGGAGTTTCTTCATCATGTCCGTCTTTACCCGCCAGTCGTCACGTTGTGGACCAGCAGCGGAACCGCCCACTCCGGTACCCATCGGCCGCGGTTGGCTCGATAGGCAAAGTAGACCAACGACAAAATGAACAGACAGAGGAACACCATCTGGCCGAGCGTGATGATGACCGAGATGGCGGTCAGCCAAGCCAGTTTGCCGCCCATGAGCAGATTGACGAGCGGCAGCCCGGCACCCAGAGTGGCGAGCGCCAGCGAGAAGGCCAGCATGTACCGAATCGCCGGGCCTCGGACAAACGCCGTCGCGATGGACCCGAACTGCGCTCCGAACATCGCACCGCAGAGCATGAAGAGGACCGCCACGAAGTCGACGTTGCCCTCTATCGAGTGCCGCAAGCAGCCGTAGGCCCCGGAAAAGACGATCTCCACCAGGTCTGTGCCGACCGCGATATGCGTTGAGGCGCCCACGATGTAAACGAGGGCCGGCACACGAATGAACCCGCCGCCCACTCCGAGAAAGCCGGCGAGCACGCCCGTAATGACCCCGACCAGCACGATCACCCACATCGACACGATGACGCGCGCGACGCGGCAACGGACCAGCGGCGCCAACGGCAGGCCCTGGAACACACGGGGCAGTGACGACGTGCTGACCTCGCGGGCCAGCGTCTTGCCCTCGCGCACCATCTCGGTCAGCCGCCGGTGGGATCGCAGCGTCTCCCGCAACGTGTAGACGAACAACGTGCCCATCAGGAGAACCGACGCGCCGAGCAGCGCAACGGTCGATAGCCCGAGGTGCTTGAAGTAGCCAAGCAGCCGAATCCCCTCTTCGACTCCGAACATCGTGCCCGCCACCATGCTGAGGGCAAGGATCCAATCCACGTTGCCCAGCTGCCGGTGCCTGACGGTCGACACGATGCCCTTGCCAGCGATGTGGGTCATATCGATGCCAGACGCCATGTAGCCGGGGAACCCGAAGACAATCAGTGCAGGAGTCACCATGTACCCGCCACCGACACCGATGAAGCCGCCGACGATGCCGACGGTGAAGCCGGTGAAGACCAGCAGGATCCACGGCGCCTGAACGCCAGCAATAAGGAACTCGAACATGGCACGCCCTTCCTAATGCCCGACACTGTGGTCAATCTTCTGGAACTTGAGGCCCACCAGATCCGTGAAGCCTTCGGCAAGGAACCCGAGACAGAGGCCGACCAGCCCGACCATGATGAGGTTCCAGAGCCCCGCATACGGGTTGGTCCGAATGTTCTTGTGCGTAAACCCGTCGCGGAACTTGAACCCCTTGGCCTCCTTGATCTGCCAGGGCACGCTCACCACGAGTTGTCCCCGGTCGAGCCGGACCCGAGTCCCCTCGTCCACCGTGGCCAGATCGACCACCCCGTTAGTGCCTTCCGGCAGGCGACTGCCCTTCGTGACACGGGCCGCGCGCAGCCCCCTGACATCAGAAAACGCCCCGATCGTCAGATAGACCGGTTGCTCGCGGGTCGCCTGTTCGAAGCCCTTGGTGTTGACCGCATAGCCGTCCGCTCTGGACTCGAAGTAATACCAGCGAACCAATTGACCGGAGGTGTAGGTATTGATCGCGTAGGCGCCAACCACGATGGTGGCGACCGCCCAGAACAGGAACTTGATCAGTGCCCGCCAGCGGAATTTCGTATGCATGCAAACCTCCTGCGACGGCGCGGTTGGCCCCCTCAGGCTTCCACGTCGGCAAACAGCGCGAGATCCAGGGGGAGTTTCACCCCCCGGAAGCGGTCCGCCTCCTCAGCGAATCCTCATGCCGTAGAACGACCGATAGACGAACACGGCCGACACGATGAAGAACGCCGCCGCCAGCGTGCGCGTGACAGAGAGACCCGCGTCCATGCCCAGCTTGACCGCCAACTCCACGGCGAGCAGGCCGAACAGCGTGGTGAACTTGATGATGGGGTTCATCGCCACCGACGAGGTGTCCTTGAACGGGTCGCCCACCGTATCGCCGACCACGCAGGCCGAATGCAGGGGCGTGCCCTTCTCCTTGAGTTCCGTCTCGACGATCTTCTTGGCATTGTCCCACGCGCCGCCCGCGTTGGCCATGAAGATGGCCTGGAACAACCCGAAGAGGGCAATCGAGATCAGGTACCCGATAAAGAAGAACGGCTCCAGAAACGCGAAGGCCAGCGTCGAGAAGAACACCGTCAGGAAGATGTTGAACATCCCCTTCTGCGCATACTGGGTGCAGATCTCGACGACTTTCTTACTGTCGGAGACCGACGCCTTCGTCACGCCCTCGAGCTTGATGTTGGCCTTGATGAACTCGACGGCCCGGTACGCCCCGGTCGACACGGCCTGCATGGACGCGCCGGAGAACCAGTAGATGACCGATCCTCCGGTGATAAGCCCCAGCAGGAACGGCGGGTGCAGCAGCGACAGATTGGTCACCAGTTCGGGCTGCAGCCGGTTAGTCAGCAGGAAGACGATCGAGAAGATCATCGTCGTCGCGCCAACCACCGCGGTGCCAATCAGCACGGGCTTGGCCGTCGCCTTGAACGTGTTGCCGGCGCCGTCGTTCTCTTCGAGCAGGTCTTTCGCCCGGTGGAAATCGACATCGAAGCCGAAGTCCTTCTTGATCTGGGCCTTCACGCCGGGAATCTGTTCAATCGTCGAGAGTTCGAACACCGACTGCGCATTGTCGGTGACCGGGCCGTAGGAGTCGACCGCGATGGTCACCGGCCCCATGCCGAGGAAGCCGAACGCCACCAGGCCGAAGGCGAACACGGCCGGGGCAATCATCAGCGCGCCGAGGCCCATCGTGCTCACGAGGTACGCCGTGCCCATCAGCACGACGATGACGATGCCGAGCCAGTAGGCGCTGAAGTTGCCCGCGACCAGCCCGGACAGGACGTTGAGCGACGCGCCGCCTTCGCGCGACGCCTTGACGACTTCCTTCACGTGGCCTGACTCGGTGGAGGTGAAGATCTTGACGACCTCGGGGATGATGGCGCCAGCCAGCGTGCCGCACGTAATGACCGACGACAGCTTCCACCAGAGTGTGGTGTCGCCGGCGAGATCCGGAATCAGCAGGTACGACGCGATGTAGGTCATCGCCACCGAGATGATCGACGTGAGCCACACCAGCGTGGTGAGGGGTGACTCGAAGTTCATCTTGTCGACCGTCCCGAAGCGCGCCTTCGCGATCGCGTTGTTGATCATGTAGGACAGGCCGCTCCCGATCACCATGATGATGCGCATCAGGAAGATCCAGACCAACAGCTGCACCTGCGCGTCCGGCTTCACGGCCAGCAGAATGAACGAGATCAGCGCGACGCCCGTCACGCCGTAGGTTTCGAAGCCGTCCGCGCTCGGGCCAACCGAGTCGCCCGCGTTGTCGCCCGTGCAGTCCGCGATGACGCCGGGGTTGCGCGCGTCGTCTTCCTTGATGTTGAAGACGATCTTCATCAGATCCGATCCGATATCGGCGATCTTGGTGAAGATGCCGCCGGCGATGCGCAGCGCCGCCGCGCCGAGCGACTCGCCGATGGCGAACCCGATAAAGCACGGTCCGGCGTATTCCCCAGGGATGAACAGCAGGATGCACAGCATGATGAACAGTTCGACGCTGATGAGCATCATGCCGATGCTCATGCCGGCCTGCAGCGGGATGTGGGAGATCGCAAACGGCTTGCCGCGCAAGGACGCGAACGCGGTGCGGGAGTTGGCGTAGGTGTTGATGCGAATGCCGTACCACGCGACCCCGTACGACCCGGCGATCCCGACCAGGCTGAACGCCAGGATGATCAGGACGCGCTCGATCGGGAACTGCATCAGGAAGCCGTAGTAGAAGGCAATGACGGACCCGATAAAGATTTCGAGAATCAGGATGAACTTGCCCTGTTGCAGCAGGTACGTCTTGCACGGCTCGTAGATCAGAGCGCCGACCTCCGCCATCGACTCGTGCACGGGCTGCTTCTTGATGTCGTGGTGGATGTAGTAGCCGAACAGCAAGCCGCCCACGCACACCAGCAGCCCGAACATCAGCAGGGTCCGGCCGTCGGTCCCGAGAAACTTCGCCTGGGACAGATCGGGAAGGATGAGGCTGGCCTCGCCGCCGCCATGGTGCTCGGCGGTGGCCTGAGGCGGTTCGGTTTGTGGCGCCGCCCCGGCCGGGCTGACGGCGGCCACGGCCAGCAGAACCCCAACGACAAGACAGAGACCCGACAGCCGGAGAACACGGAGCGGCAACCTCGACGTGCTGATGCGGAGAAGAGACGGACAGTTCATCGCTATTGACCCCCTGATATCGACTGACAACAACGAGCGCGGGCGGCGCCCGCGCGAATCAAGGGGGCTGGCTGCATTGGGCCTGGCGCGGCCCGGTCTGGCCTCGGAGCGTGCGACTACGCCCCGAGCCCCGCGAACAACTCGATCGCCACCTGCTTCACGCCGGGCACCTTGGCCACGACGGCCCGGACAAAGGCTGTCTGATCAGGCGCCGACAAATGGCCTCTCACCACCACCGCTCCGGCGTGAGCGGTCACGTCCACTTCGAGATCCACGGTTGCCGGCGTCACCGCCAGGTTGGCCTGGATCCGGCTCGCCAGCGCGAGATCGTCGATGGCGGCTCTGGATTCCGGCGTCTCCTGGAAACACTCCTGCCTGGCCATCGCCGCGATGATGTCGCACGCCTGAAAGATGTCCAGACGCTCGAGATTCAGGACGAGGTCGTAGAAGGACGCGTCGCGCCAGTCAACCTCATAGAGGTACTGCGTCCACATCCGCCGGTCCTCGTCCATCTTCTGGATATAGGCGGACGCCTCGGCTTCGCTCATCTTCAGGCGGGTCTGGACGGCCTCCAGGCGAAAGGCCCGCGGGGCGATGATGCGCACCCGCATGACATGACTGATGCCCTCGAGCAGCAGGTGCCCGGCGTTTCCGTGGTAGACCGCATTGCCGGCCCTGACCTCTTCGGTCAGCGCCGCCTGGATCAGGGCGAGGTACATGTACTTCGTGTGCTTGAACCGCTCCCAGAGTGTGGGAGGCTTCTCGAGCGCATCCCGGAGATCGTTCTCGGACGCGCCGTACGCGGCCGCTCCCGTGACGATCACGTCCCGGTCGATGCACCGGTAGCCCAGTCGGCTCGCCACACATTCGGCGAGCCTCGTGCCACCGCTAAACGACCCTCTCGAGATGGTGATGACCGCCATCGCCGTTTCTCTCCTCTCAACCCTGACGCCGGGCACGCCGGCGCCCATGGCGCGCCCGCGTCTCGCATCCGGCCTGACGTACGCAACAACTCTCGAGCCGGGTCGGTCGCTCAGCCAGGCGACCACACAGCCATGCTCGATCGAGATGAGGCAATCCTTCCGCATTCAAAGGGGGGGCCGAAGGCGGAGAGCCAGGTGACGGCATGGGCCCCTCCTCCGGGAGCCGACAGACACGCCCGAGACACCAGCCCGTGATCGACGGGCCGACCGCCAGGTTTCCCTGGTGGCGCCCTAGCTCGGCCGGGGGCCTCCTCCCGGCAGACGCGCGGCCGCGGTCGACAATGCCAGGAGGACCGGTATCGGCCAGAGCCTAGAGCGGCGGGAACGTCCTGTCAAGAGAAGTCATTCAGAATCAGTTATTTATGACAATGCCCACAGAGTCTATGGATTTAATGGGATATTAGGCGTCATGCTGAATTGACAGCATCTGCGGCTTGCGACGTGGCTGTCACTCGATGGGACGCGACGGTGCGTTGGCGCTCCCTCGTGTCCGAGAGCAGCATCCTGAAGGCAGGTGCATCATGGCGGCGGACTGAACACCCACGCAGCAGTGGACCTCCGATCAGCTCGACCAGTTCGCTGACCAACGGCTCCTCCACCCACCGGCGAAACTGAACAACGTGCTCGCACGGTCGTCGGCGGAATCGGTCCGCCGCTACGTGCTGCGACAACGGGCGGTCGGTGCCCGAACTGGCGTCCGTCACGCTGTCGGCGGACGTCGGGTTGCGCCGCCTCGGCCATCGTAATAGCATCTACGCTCGGAGAGCGTCTGAGTTGACGGCGGCCGTGGGTCTTTTCTTATGGAGCCAGGGGGCTTCAGACCCCGGGTTGCCCGTCTAGACCACAAGGCCCCCCGTTGCGCTCGGAGGGACGGCATGGAACGCCAGACTCGAATCTTGGTTGTGGATGACGAGGAGATCGTGGGCAAGCGGCTGCTCGTCGCGTTGAAGAGCAGCGGCTACGACGTCGACACGTTTGTGGATCCGAAGGCGGCGCTGGCGAGAATCGCCGAACAGGAATACGACATCGTGGTGACGGACGTGCGTATGAAGGATGTCGACGGGATTCAGATCCTCGAGGCCGTCACAAAGCGATCGCCGCGAACGAAGGTCGTGCTGATTACGGCGTATGCCACCATCGAGGTCGCCCGCGAGGCGGTGGCCAAGGGCGTATTCGACTTCATTCCCAAACCGTTCAAGGTCAGTGAATTCCTCGACGTGATCGCCAGGGCAACCGCAGGCGCCGGGTTGTGACACCGGCCGTTTGAGCGAGCCCCCACCGGCGGAGAGATCATGGTTCCAGTCGAGCCGCAGCGTCCGTCTCCTTCGACGCTCCCCCGCGAGTCCCTCACGGAGTTCTCCGACGGGACATCACATCCCGGGCCCCTCCTCCCGGACGACCGCGTCGAAGTGGAGTTCCAGAAGGCGTTATTGGATCGGCCAAGTCTCGGCATTCGTCTGCGTCTCGTACTGGGATTCCTGATCATTGTCGCCGTCACCGCCGGGATCACGGTGACCTCGTGGCTGCTGCTGTCGTCGGTCGAGCGTCGGCTGCGGGTCCTGGTCGTGGTCGATCGCTTGACCATCGAGGTACAGCAGGCCCGGCGCTTCGAGAAGGACTACTTCCTTTACGGAACGAACCTCCCTGACGCGTTGGACCACGCCCGCCAGGCCAGACAGTTGCTCGTGTCACACATGAGGACGGGAGAGCCAGACGCCACGCTCGGCAACGAAGGTCTGGCGGCGTTTGTCCACCAGGTGGACCGCTACGAAGAACTGCTGGCGCTGCTGTCGGCGGGTGGCCGCGATGCGGCCCCGAATGCCGGGAATATCCGGCGTGGCGAACTGGAGGCGAGCGTCCGCGAACACGGCGCTGGGATCACCTCGACCGTGCTTGATATGGCCACGAGTGAACGCCGCTCCGTTGAGAACATGTTGGCCGTGGCCAAGCGTGTGCCCATGGTGTTCCTGGCGGTCAGTGTGATTCTGACGCTGGGAGTGGCGAACTTCCTCGCTCGTCAGATGCTCGGGCCCCTGACCCGGCTGGTTCAGGCCACCCAGCGCATTGCCGCGGGCGACTTCTCCCCCCTCGCGCCCGCCCGCCGGTATCGAGACGAATTCTCGGACCTGGCAATGGGCATCAACCGCATGACCCACGAACTCGAGCGGCGGTACCAGATCCTCGTCGAGTCACAGAAGCTCAGGGCGGTCGGGACGTTGACGGCTGGCATCGCTCACGAGTTGAACAACCCGTTGAACAACATCACCCTCACCGCCACGACGCTCAAGCAGTTTCGATCGAAGCTGAACGAGGCTGAGCATGGTGAGATGCTCGATGATCTGGTCACCCAGGCCGACCGGGCCCAGGCGATCGTTCGAAACTTGCTCGACTTCACGAGACAGAGCGAGGCGCGGATGGAACCGCTCGACCTGCGGCGACTCGTGGACGACGTCGTCTCACTGGCGCAGACCCAGGTCAAGTTCACGGGGTCTTCGGTGGAAGTTGACGTGCCGCCGGATCTCCCCACCGTGCACGGCGACCGGAACCTGTTGAGCCAGGTGTTCCTGAATCTGCTCCTGAACGCGCTCGACGCGGTGCAGAAGGGCGGCCGCATCCATGTGTCGGCCCGGAGAGCCGCCGAGCCCGGATTCGTGTCGGTGGACGTCGGTGACAACGGTTCGGGTATCCCCGCGCACATCATCGGATCGATCTTCGACCCATTCTTCACCACCAAGGCCACGGGTCAGGGAACGGGACTGGGTCTGTCAATGTCTCGAGGGATCGTACGCCAGCACGGGGGAGAACTTCGCGCCCAGAGCGTCGTGAATGAGGGATCCACGTTCAGCGTGTTGCTGCCGGTGACCATGGTGGTCGCCGATTTGTCGTCCCCTCCCGCGCGGGGCGACTGCTCCGGAACACCGGAGGGCGGTCAACGGCCCGCCTAGCGTGTTCACATATGTTGGACACGCTCCGCGCTCGACGCGTCGTCGGCCGGTGAGCAGGCCTGCATCAACCGAGTCTGGATACTCATCCTTTGACGATGGGCCTTCACCACCAGATACAAGATCATCGCGAGGCCCGATATTCCTGCCAGGAACAGGAGCCCCTTGCTGACGGAGTTGAGGTAGGGGTCGTAGGATGGATGCATCTCGATCTTGCCGAGCTGGCGCAGGTAGACCGGAATGGCAATGAGCCGGCTGACGACGCAGACGAGGATCACCACGCCCGTGACCATGCGGATCATCACCTCCCGAACGACCTTCGTGCCGTAGACGCCGATGAACACCCCGATGAGCGAGCCCCCGTACAAGAGCAACGTCAGGCGGACATCGACCAGGCCCAGCCAGGCGTAGTTCAGCGCGCCCCACGCGCCCATGTAGACCGCGAGGTACAGTTCCGTGCCAGCCGCGACCGTCGTGGGTACGCCAAACAGGTAGATCATCGCCGGCACACCGAGGAATCCACCAACGCCGATCGTCCCCGCCATGTAGCCGACGATCAGGCCCACCAGCGTCACGACCCACAACGAGACGTGGGTTTCCGACACCCGGAAGTCGATCGTGGGTGGCAGACGGAGATTGGCGACGGCCTCGGCCATCCGCGAACCTGGGCGGCCGCTGTTGTCGCCACTGCGGAACGAATGGACCACGTCCCGCAACATGGCAATCGACACGGGCGTCAGGCTGGCAACGAAGACCACGCTGATGTAGAGATCGCCGGCCGCGCTGGACGACTCGCCGTGGCTGCCCGATGTCTTGAGCAGCATGCTGTTCAACCAGACGGCGATCTGGATGCCCAGCGCGGAGGTGGCGAGCATGAACAGCGCCAGCTTGCGGTCGACGTTGCCGAGTTCCCGGTGGCGCCGCGATCCCACCAGCGCCTTGCCGAACTTGTGCGTGATGTTGCTGGCGACGGCGATGGCGCCTGGCACGCCCAGGTTCATCATGCCGGGCGTCATGAAGAAGGCGCCGCCGCTACCGATGAAACCCGACAGGACGCCTCCAATGAACCCGAGCAGGACGACCTGGATCATCGTGAACGCGTCGAGCGGAATGAACCCGTCCAGTCCAGCCATCATAGAACACTCTCCTGATACACGGGCCACTCCCCGCTAGTCGAAGCCCAGGAGCTTCGTGATGCGGCTGACGCACGCGCCATAAACGAACGCGAACAGCGGCGTTCCCACGACGACGGCGGCAACCGCCAAGACGCGTTGCGGACCCGTTGGTCCGGCCGAGAGGAAGCGGACGACCGCTTCCTGGTTGGTGAAGACCAGCGCGTAGGTGAGGGCCACCAGCACGAGGCCGGCCAGCGCCGCGACGGCCTGGCGCGGTCCGAACGCCAGCCGCTGCCGCAAGTCCTCGATGCCGACAACCGGCACGCCAAGATGCTCGGCAATGGCGCTCCGAAGTTCCCGAGTGAGACGGCCCCGTACCGTCTCCGGCTTCGACCTGAAGATATCGCCCACGATCACGAGGCTGTACTTGACGCCCAGGTCGAGCGACGTGGGCAACTGACTCGACTTCAACGTCATGGTCTCTCCGGAACGCCCCTCCCGGAGCAGCGCCCCGAAGGTCGCAGCCATTTCCTGGTCCCGGTGGGCGGCCGGGGCGACCGCGGGTTCGATCGTGTCGAGAATCACGCCACCGTCGTCTTCTGCCTCCGACGACGGGACTGCGTCCAAGGAGGCGATCCTGACGGCCTCGAGATTCACCGGATCCCCCACGGCATCATCTGGCGCATCATCCGGGGCCAGTTTCAGGAGTCCGACAGCGGCGTCCCAGCGCCGCGTCAGGTCCACGACCTGCGTGAAGGCCGCCGACTCGGGGGAGAAGGCCTCCTCGATCCACAGCACCATCGTGCTGGCGATCGCGCAATGAATGTCGCGGATGCCCGGGATGTCGGTCAGCGCCTGGCGGATGACTGGAGCGAGATGTGCCTGCTGGGGCATGTGCCTGACGCTCAGCACGCCGCGACTGGCTCGAACGGTGACATCAGCCGATCGGGTGCGCGGATCGACGCTCAGCCTGACACGCGCCCGGCTGCCCAGCAGGAGATCAGCGATCCGTTGTTGGGACACCGGCGTCGGCTTGAACTCGGGCAATTCTGCCATGGCACACACGGCGGCCGCGGCGTTGCTCACTGACACGTGTTCCAAGTTGACGACGAAGTCGTAGTGGGAGGGATCCGACCAGTCGACGCCGTACAAGAAGTCGACCCACCTGACCCGGTCGGTGTCGACATCGTGGATATACTTCTTGGCCGGGTTCCGCCCGATGTTCATGCGCGACATCGCGGCGCGGATACGGAATTCAGGGTCCGCCACGACCCGGACGCGGAGCACGTGCGACACGCCCGGGAGGAGAAGGTGGGCGGCGTGTCCGTGATAGACCAGGTCGCCGCCCTGCGCCCGCTCGCAGAGTTCGGCCGTGACGCAGGCCAGGTACGTGTCCCGTTCGCGGGCGAAGCCACGCAACGACGCCGGGGCCTTCATCATCGCCGCCTTCAGCCGCGATACCGGCACACCCAGCTTGCGGGCGGCCTCGCCGACGATCTCCGAATCGAGGCATTCGCTTCCGAGCTTGCGCGCCAGTTCCTCGGCAAGCGCGCGGCCGCCGCTGAAGGTCCCGCGGGCAATCGTCACGATAGGCATACAGTCTCCGGATCGCGCGTGGAGGGCGAACTGAGTCTCGGCGGGGGACGTGGCTCGGCGGCGGCTTCTGTGGGGGTTCGCCGTCTCGAAGGCGACAGCCGCGCAGTACTGGTATCACGGACGACACCCAAGATCAAGCTGCCGATGCGTCGAGGGCGTGGAATGACTGCCCCAATCGCGGGCTGCGGGCGGGACCGCGACGGTGTTCTCCGCAGACCTGGTGGCGAGGCTCGATCGGCTCGGTGGCCGATCGCGTTCTGCTTCACGCAGGTGATTCGCTACGCGCGCGTTGACTCGCTCACCGACCGCAGTATACTGGGCACGCCTTGCCACGTTTGGGCTCCCGTTCTGCCCCCTGCGCCCGCGTCTGCACGATCAAGGGGGAAGTCCCGTGTCCATCATCACCATTTCGCGTGGGACGTTCAGCGGTGGCAAGCGGCTGGCTGAATGCCTCGCAGATCGGCTCGGCTACCCCTGTTTGAGCCGCGAGGTCATCGCAGAAGCGGCCGCGGTGTACGGCGTGTCGCAGGTCGAGTTGGGCGCAGCCCTCAGCCAACCCCCGTCGTTCTGGGATCGGTTCCGGCGCGACCGCGACCGCTACCTGGCCTATATTCGAGCCGTCCTCTGCCAGCGCGCCAAGGTTGGCAACCTCATCTACCACGGCCACGCCGGCCATCACCTGCTCGCGGGCGTCAGGCACGTCATCCGAGTGCGCGTCGTCGCAGACCTCAGCTACCGCATCCACGCCGCGATGGCGCAGTGCAACATGACGAGCGGTCAGGCCGAGGCCTACATCAACAAGGTGGACGAAGATCGCCGAAAGTGGACGCGCTTCCTCTATGGTGTTGCCTGGGAGGACGCGTCGAACTACGACGTGGTGCTCAACCTGGAGTACCTGGGTGCGGCCGGTGCGTGTGAGGTCGTCGTCCGGATGACGGAGTTGGAACAGTTCGAACAGACGGAGCAATCACAGACGGCGATGCAGAACCTCGCGGTGGCCAGTTTGGTCACGGCGGCGCTGGCGCGCGACCAGCGGACTCGGGATTCGGACTTCCGCGTCCAGGCCGACGCGGGCACTGTCACGATCGAAGGGATGGTCCGCATGGCTGCCACCGTGGGTGAGGCCGCGGAGGTTGCGTCGGCCACCGAGGGCGTAAGGGCCGTCGTCAACCACGTCGTCACGGCGACGCTGGCCCTGTAGCCTCGAGCAGACTTGGGATGACGCCGCAGCACCCCTACCCAGGAGCAGGACGCACGCCTGATCCGGTTCGAGGCGACGAGGACGCGCGCCGCGCGCTCGGCTCCGAGCGGGCTCTAGCCGATCGGCCCAACGTCAGCATCGGGTTGCGCATCGCACTGACCATGCTCACCTCGTTCCTGCTAGTGGCCAGTGTTGTCGTCGCCTCCATGATGCTCATGTCGCGTGTCGCGATGTTCCAGGAGTTTCTCGAACGAGTCAGCACCTACACCCTCGAACTCGAGCACGCGCGGCGCTACGAGAAGAACTATCTGCTCTACGGCACCAACCTGGACGACGCAATGAACCAGGCCCAGGCGGCCCATCAGCTGTTGCGTGGGTCCCGGGACGCCGTGGTCGCCCTGGTGGGCGCGCCAACCTTCGAGCGGATGGAGGGTGAGCTCGACAACTACGCGACGCTGCTGGAGCGGTTCGGGGCGCTCGGCACACGTCGGGACCCGCCGGCCTTGGCTGAGCACGCCACGATCGAGCACGGACTGCGCCGGGTCGGCGCCCAGTTGCTGGCCGATGCCAACGACGTCGTCCAGCGAGAGCGCATGCAGCTGCACACGGCCATCCGGACTTCGTCACTCGTGTCGATCGGAGCGTTGCTGCTGGTCTTCGTGGTCATGGCCACCATGGGTTACGCGATGACGCGGCAGATTGCCAGCCCGCTCCGCCGATTCGTCGGCTACACGCAGCGCATCGCCGGGGGCGACTACTCACCAGTTCAGCCGGCGCGACGGTACCGCGACGAGTTCTCGGACCTGGCGATCGCCATCAACCGAATGGTGTTCCGGCTGCGAGATCGCGAGCACCGGCTCGAGCGCAGCAGCCGCATGGCCGCGGTCGGAACGCTGACGGCCGGCATCGCGCACGAGCTCAACAACCCGCTCAACAATATCAGCCTGAACGCCGAGGCTCTCCTCGAACACTTCGACGCCTACGCCGACGCGCAGAAGCTCGCCATGATCGAGGACGTCGTCAATCAGGTCGAGCGGGCGAGCGGGACCGTGCACAATCTCCTCGACTTCACCCGGGTCGAGAAGCCGGTGTTCGTGCCTGTCTCGCTGGCCGAGGTCCTCGCCGGCGCGCGCCGCCTGATCGGCAACGAGGCGCAAATCAGCCACGTCGACGTGGCCCTGCCGGATGACCTGCCGATGGTCGACGGCAACCCGCGGGAGCTTCAGCAGGTGTTCGTGAATCTCTTCCTGAATGCGATCCAGGCCATGCCGAACGGCGGCACGATCACCGTTCGGGCAACGCGGGTGGATCACGCAACGATCAGCATCGAGATCGCCGACACCGGTCTCGGGATTCCCGAGGAGGACCTGGGATCGATCTTCGACCCCTTTTTCACCTCCAAGGAGGTCGGTGTGGGTACGGGGCTGGGGCTGTTCGTGAGCTACCAGACCGTCAAGCGGCACGGCGGCCGCATTGAAGTGGAGAGCCGGGTCGGCCAGGGGACGGTGTTCACCGTCATGCTGCCCGTGCCGGGGTCACCCGGGGCCGTCGCTGCGCGGGTGTCAGGATGACGCGATGATGTACATATATCTGCCTATCGCCGGCAACGCGGTCAATGCGCTGCTGCTCGTCGGGCTGGGTGGGCTCGTCGGGCTCCTCTCAGGGCTGTTTGGGGTCGGCGGCGGATTTCTCATGACGCCGCTGCTGATGATGCTGGGCATCCCCGCCGCGGTCGCTGCGGCCTCCGATTCGAACCAGATCGTCGCGGCGTCGGCGTCCGGATGCTACGCCCACTTTCGTGAGGGCAACATCGATTTCAAGATGGGGTTGCTCATGCTCGTCGGCGGTCTGGCGGGCGGTTCGGTCGGCGTGCAGCTCATCAAGATGCTGCGCGGCCTTGGGGAGGCCGGTTTCGTCATCACGGTCGTGTACGTCGTGATGCTGGGCGGCATCGGGGCGTACATGTTCTTCGAGAGCCTGACCTCGATGCGGCAGCGGCGCAGACGAGTAGTGTCCGTGCGCCACTCCATCTACCGCCGGGCCGTGGAGGCTTTGCCCTGGAAGATGCACTTCCCCAGGTCGAAGGTGTCGGTGTCAGCCCTCTTGCCGCTCCTGCTCGGCGTGCTCGTGGGCATCCTGGCCGCCATTATGGGCGTCGGCGGAGGATTCATCATGGTGCCAGTGATGATTTACCTCCTGCGGATGCCGATCCACGTCGTCGTCGCCACCAGCCTGTTCCAGGTCCTTTTCACGTGCATCAACGTGACGGTGCTGCAGGCCGCGCTCAATCACACCGTCGACTTCGTCCTGGCCCTCTTGCTGCTGGTCGGGTCGGTCCTGGGCGCGCAGATCGGCGTGCGCCTCGGAAAGCGCCTCGGAGCCGAGCAGCTCAAGATCCTCATGGCGATCGTTGTCCTGGCCGTCATGACGAAGATGCTGCTTGGGCTGATGCAGCACCCCGAGGTTCTTCTCGACTACAAAGGGGGGTACTAGACGTGATGGTCGCGCTGCTGGTGGGCATGCTGGTCTGGCCCGCTGCGTCGTCAGCCGCCGCGGAGGCGGGGGCGATTGTCGTGGCACCCGACCACGTAACCGTCAATCTCTTCTACAACGGCAGCGACCTCCATATTCGGGTCCAGCTCCCGGCCAACGCCGGCGCCGCCGTGCGTCTGACTGGCCTCTCTGGCCGTGTGGAACTCAAACAGAAGGGTAAGGTGGCCGGCATCCTGTGGATGAACGTCGCCGACGTCGACCTGGACGGTGTGCCGATCATCTACTATCTCCTGACAAGCGCTCCGCTTCGCGACATGGCGCCGCCTCGCGAACTTGCGACCTGGAAGCTGGGCAGCGAAGCGCTCCTGCCAGACGAGTCGCCCGGGGGACCGTACCGTGACCAGTTCGTGAAGCTCAAGCAGCGGGACGGCCTGTACCGGGTGCTGGAAGGCGCCCTCACGAAGACGGGTGGGGGCGAGGGTGGCAGCGCGGTATTCGAGGGCACGCTGTCACTACCCGCCAAGATTCCGCCAGGCACCTGGCAGGTCGAACTGTTCGGGTTCGAGCACGGGCATGTGGCGCGGCTCGCGGCGGTTCCCCTGACCATTGAGTACGCGGGCGTCGTCCGCGCCATGCACGGCTTGGCCATGGACCATGGAACCGTCTATGGGTGGATGTCCGTCGTGATTGCCATCGCCGTCGGACTGCTGACGGGGGTGCTGTTCAGCACGAAGTCCCAGAAGGGGCACTGAGGCGCATCATGGTCAGGCTGGCCGCCCTGTTCCGGCTTCGACGGACCCACGGCCGGGATGCGCTTCGCGCACGGTTCGATCACTTCACTCACCTCCTGTCGATGGACAACAGGACCCTGGAGCTCATCGCGGGCGCAGAAGAATCACTCGGGGGCGAGTACCTCTTCGACAAGCAGTACCTGTGCACGCTTGAATCCGATCTGGCAGAGGCGGTGCTCAGCACGATTCGGGATCTGGCAGCCATGTCGGACAACCGGTACCCGGGGCTGGCGGTCGCGTGGGAACAGATCCGCGCCCGCGTCCGGTCGAGCCTGGGGTGCGATGCGGGTTCTCACGATGATCGCCTCGTGATCGGCCTCGAACAGATTCGCAGCGAGCACGCCGACACGGTTGGAGAGAAGTCCGCGAGGCTCGGCGAGATCGCCCATCGCGTGGGACTGCGCGTGCCGCCTGGGTTCGCCATCACGGCCCGCGCGTGCCAGATGCTGCTCGACGATCGCAGGCTCGCAAGTCGGCTGCACGCGGTCGACGGCCACGACCCCGAGGTGGCTTCGAGGGACCTGGTCGAGGCCATCCTCGAACTTCCGCCTCCTCGCGCCGTCGTCGTGGCCATCCGCCGCGCGCTGGCGGCGTTCGATCGTGGAACGAGATTCTCGGTGCGCAGCAGTGCCATCGGTGAAGACCGCGAACACAGCTTCGCCGGGCAGTTCGACACGCGGCTGAACGTCGCGAGCAAGGGTGTCGTGCGCGCGTGGCAAGAGGTCGTCGCCAGCCTGTTCTCCCCGCGTGCCATCGACTACCGGAGGCGCCTCGGAATGCCGCATCGTCAGGCCAGCATGGCGGTGGCGTGTCTGACGATGGTGCCGGCAGAAGCAAGCGGCGTCATCTATACGATGAACCCGGCGGATCCCGACGACCCAACCATGCTGGTCACGGCGGCGTACGGCCTCGGCGTAACGGTGGTCGAAGGCACGGGCAGCGCCGACACGTTTCGGGTATCGCGTACGCAGATCCCGCGCGTGATGCACACGAACGTCGTGTCCAAGCTGCAGATGGTCGCCCCCGCAGACGCCGGGGGGGTCGCCACCGTCGACGTCGCGCC
This sequence comes from Acidobacteriota bacterium, assembly GCA_026393755.1. Classification (NCBI taxonomy): domain Bacteria; kingdom Pseudomonadati; phylum Acidobacteriota; species Acidobacteriota bacterium. Next base: position 58,711 of record JAPKZO010000006.1, on the reverse strand, counting down.
AGCCAGGCGCACCTCGCCAGCGCTGACGGCCCAACAAGTCGTGGCCCTGGCGAGCGCGGCGCTCCAGATCGAGCGCCACATGAAGTGCCCGCAGGACATCGAATGGGCGATGACGCCTGACAGAGAATTGCAAATCCTGCAGGCCCGGCCGCTCCGGCTGACCCGGCCGCCGGCCCGACTCGCGGAAGCGGTGTCGGCGGTGCTGCGTGAGCGGCCCATGCTGCTCGATGGCGCCGGCACCGTCGCCTGCCGCGGTGTCGGAGCCGGACCGGTCAGCATCGTTGCCAGCGATGCCGATGGCAAGACGTTTCAGCCCGGCCATGTGCTCGTGACGAAATACGCCACGCCGCGCCTGGCGCCGCTGGTGCCGATCGCGAGCGCTGTTGTCACCGAGGTCGGCGCGATCACCGGCCACATGGCGACCGTCGCCCGTGAATTCCGAATCCCGACGCTCGTCGGCGTGGCCGGAGCCACCACCAGACTCCGGCCGGGCATGGAAGTGACCGTCGATGCCAACGACGCCGCTATCTATGAGGGCCGGGTCGAAGCACTGTTGCAGTACGAGGTGCTGGAAGGGCGCTCCTGCACCGAGAGTCCCGAATTTCAGGCGCTACGACGTGCGCTGCACCACATCGCCCCGCTGTCGCTGACCGACCCCGACGCGCCGGACTTCGTCCCTGAAGCCTGCCGGACCTACCACGACATCATCCGGTTCGCCCACGAGCGGGCACTCGATGAACTGGCCAGGCTCGACGAGGTGCGGCTGCGCGATTGTCCGAAGTGGGTACACCGGCTGGAACTGGACGTGCCGCTCGATCTGCGGGTCATCGACCTCGGGGGCGCGCTCGTGCGGGACGCCCTGCCGGCGCGCATCACGCCGGACATGATCGCGTCCGAGCCCCTCCGCCTGCTGCTGCGGGGCGTGATGACCCCGGGAGTCTGGGCGACCTCGGCTGCAGACATGGACCTCGAGGGGTTCATGGCTAGCGCAACACGGGGCACAGCCATGATGCTGCCCGGCGCTGTGCCGGTGCCTCGCAATGTGGCCATCGCCTCGGCCCACTACGTGAACGTCAATCTGAGGGTGGGCTACCACTTCAACGTGATCGACGCCTACTTGGGGGATGGCCCGGAGAGTTCGCGCATCGTGTTTCGCTTCATCGGCGGCGTGACCGACGTGACGCGGCGCACCCGCCGGGCACGCGTGCTGGCCGCCATCCTCCTGCACCACGACTTCCAGGTCGAGCAGAAGGGCGAGCTTGTTATCGCCCGCCTCGGGGGCGTTCCCCGGTCGCTGGTCGAAGACCGTCTTTCGATGCTCGGCCGGCTTGTCGGATTCACCCGTCAGCTGGACATTTTCCTTCGTGCCGACAACGTGGTCGAGGTGATGGTCGATCGGTTTCTGAAGGGGCAGTTTGAGCCGGTCCTCGAAGGTGTGAGAGGAGATCAGGGCATGGCAGACACGATCAACGTGCTGGTGTTGGACGACGAGACGACGGTGTGCCAGCGGCTGAAGGACCACTTGGAGGCACGCGGCATGTCGGTGGAAACGTACCTCGACAGCCGGACGGCAATCTCGCGCTTGACGGAACGGCAATTCCACGTGGTGGTGACTGACCTCAAGATGAGCGGCCCCACGGGGCTCGACGTGTTGGTGGCAGTCAAACAGTACAGCCTGCCCACCGAGGTCATCATCATCACCGGCTACCGTTCGATTGAAGCGCTTCGGGGAGCGGAGGCCGTAGGGGCCTTCGGTTTTCTCGACAAGCCGTTTCGGCTGGAAGACCTCGAGGCGATGGTGAAACAGGCCGCGAAGAAGGCCAAGCGCTGGCTGCCGGAACACCGTACCAGGGAGACCCTATGACAGCGAGACCGCGCGTCCTCATCGTCGACGATGAGCGAATCGTGTGCGATCGGATCGGAGCGGAACTCGAGCGCCTGGGGCTGGACGTGGAGACCGATGTTGACAGCACCGCCGCCTTGAGACGGATCTCCGAGCGACCCTTCAGTCTGGTGATCACCGACATCAAGATGCGCGGTCCAACCGGGATCGACCTCATGCACTTCGTCAGAGAGAATTACCCGGCCACCAAGGTGATCGTCATCACCGGGTTTGCCACCAAGGAAACGGCACGAGAGGCACTCAAGGGAGGCGCGGTAGACTTCATCCCGAAGCCATTCAAGATGCGGTACCTCCGCGATCTGGTGCTGCGCATCCTCGGCCCGGCTGGTGAAGGCGGCAGCGATCCGCGCTAGGCCTGCCGATACTTCGTCAGACGTCGGACAGCGTGAAGACGTTCAGCTGCACATCGGTCACGCCGGGCACCTGCCGGACAATCGCCTGGAGGTCGGCCGCCCGGTCGGCCGTCGGAAGCTTGCCGGTGATCGTGACTGCCCCGCCGCGCGCGCTGACCTCCACCTCGAGGGTCGATGTGCGGTTCGCCACCGCCAGACTGGCCCGGACGCGGCTGGCAAGCGTCAGGTCTTCCATCGCCGCCTGGCTCTCGGCTGTTTCCGCGAAACACCGCTCGGCGGCCATCTGACCGATGATGGTGCAGGCAGCCTGGATGTCGAGCGATTCGAGGTTCAGCACGAGATCGTAGAGGGACGGATCACCCCAATCGACGCCGTACAGGTACTGGGTCCATTTCTGTCGATCCTGATCCATCTTCTGAATGTGCGCGAGCGCGTCGGATTCGCTCATCGTGAGGCGATCCTGCACCGCAGACACTCGGAAAGGCATGGGCGCAATGATGCGCGTCCGAAGCACGTGACTGACACCGCGCAGAAGGAGATGGCCGGCGTTCCCGTGATAGACCGCCTGGCCGGCCCGCACTTCCTCGGTGAGCGCGGCCTGGATCAGGGTGAGGTAGACATACTTCGTGTGTCGAAAGCGATCCCAGAACGACGGCGGCTTCGACAGGGCATCCCGCAACGCTTCCTGCGGAACGCCGTAGGCGGCTGCACGCGCGACGATCACGTCGCGGTCGATGCATCGGTATCCGAGCCTGTCGGCGAGACATTCGCCGAGCATCTTGCCCCCGCTGAATGAGCCTCGTGAAATCGTGATCACTGGCATGGCGTGGTGTGTCCGTTCAGCCGTCGTGCGCGACGGCGACATCGCCGGCGTCGACAAGCAGGTTGGTCAGCAAGCGGTCCGAACGGGCCTGGTCGCCGGAGGCGATCGCCTCGACCAGCCCATCGCCGATCACGGCCGACACGGCGGCCCTGATCCGGGAGGATGACCACCCGGCGGCGATCAGGCGCTGTCGCAGATCGGCCAGGCGCGTGACGGCCTCGGCATACTCCGGTCCGTACTGGCGCTCGAGTTGCTCCCGGATCGCGCGGGCCAGCGACGGACATCGGCCCTCGGTCGCCACCGCGAGCGTGAGGTCTCCACGGCGGACGACGGCCGGCACGGTGAAAGCGCATAGCGCGGGGCGATCGACGACATTGACGAGGGCTCCCGCGGCGCGGGCCTCCGCGGCCACCTGCCGGTTGACTCGGTCATCGTCGGTGGCGGCGACGACCAGAAATGCCCCGCGCGTATCGCCGGGCTCGAAAAGCCGGTGCTCGACTCGCACATGCCCGTCCAGTTCGAGCCGGTGGACGGCGTCGCACATCCTCGGGGCGACCACCGTGACGCGTGCCTTCGCGTCCACGAGCGCCGCGATCTTCCGGGCCGCGACGGCGCCGGCGCCGACGACAAGGGCAGGACGGTCCTGCACGACGAGATTCACCACATAGCTCATGGTTCGATCACAGGGACTCCGATTTCGGCAGCATCCGCGTGCCGGCCAGCTTCCGGCGCAACCGCACGACATCGCCAACGACCAACGTGGCCGGAGGTTGAATCCCCAAGCGATCTACCTCGTCGGCAATCGCGTCGAGCGTCGAGGTGACGATCTGTTCAGTGTCCCAGTACGCCGACTTGATGATCGCAACAGGCGTAGACGCGAGGCGGCCGTCTTCGATCAGGCGCGCCGCGATCCGGCGCACGTTGCCGACCGCCATCATGAACACCAGCGTGTGCATCCGTGCCAGGGCGGGCCAGTCCAGGCCCGATACGTCGTCGTTGGCCTCGTGGCCAGTGACAAACGCCACAGAAGAGGCCACGCCTCGGTGGGTGACAGGAATGCCCGCCCGCAACGGCGCGGCCAACGCGGAGGACACGCCCGGCACCACCTCGAAGGGCACGCCGTGTCCTGCCAGGAACTCCGCTTCCTCGCCGCCGCGGCCGAACATGAAAGGGTCGCCGCCTTTCAGCCTGACGACGGTCTTTCCTTCGTTCGACTTCCGGAGCAGCACCGTGTGAATGTCGTCCTGCTGCGACTCGGGACCATCGGGCCGTTTGCCCATGAAGATGCGCTCAGCGGCCGGACTTGCCAGATCGAGTACCGCCGGCTGAATGAGGCGGTCGTAGACAATGACGTCTGCGATCTGCAGGAGCGCGGCGGCTCTCAGGGTGAGCAGATCAGGATGTCCAGGTCCTGCGCCAACCAAGTAGACGGTTCCGGCTGGCATGCGACCCCCGGTTCGCGCGAGTCCGATCGCGCTCAGGCAGGAACGAAACCCATCACAGCTTCAGAATCGAGCACAGGCCAGCGAGGCTGCGTCGTCTGTTGCCGGGAACGACCGGCCCCCCGATGATATGGACGCGTCCCGGTGCTGTCAAGAATCGGCGCCGACCTGGGAAGCCGCTGCGCGCGCGCGCACCGGTGCCTGGCCCAGCACCGACAGCGTACGCTGCCGAACCTCGTCGACCCGGCCCGTGCCGTCGACCCGCCTCAACAGGCCCAGCCGCTCGTAGTAGGGCACCAGCGCGTCGGTCTTCTGATGGTACTCGGCAAGCCGCCGCGTCAGCACCTCCGCGGTATCGTCATGCCGCTGAACGAGACGGCCGGCAATTTCAGGTGGCGGCGGATCGAAACGCAGATGAAACACCCGCCGGGTCACCGGATCGGACCGTCGACCTGTGATGCGTTCGATGAGGATTGCGTCGGCCACGTCGAGCAGTATGACATGGTCGAGCGAGCGACTGCGGCGTTCGAGCACCATATCGAGCGTACACGCCTGTTCGATGGTTCGCGGGTAGCCGTCGAGCAGGAAACCCGCGTCGCAATCGGGATAGACCAGACGGTCAGCGACAACCTCGTTCACCAGATCGTCAGGCACCAGTCGGCCCGTGTCGGAAAAGCACCGGAACTCTCGTCCGCGCGGCGTGTTCCTGGCGATCGCGTCTCGGATGATGTCCCCGGTCGACACGTGCGGCACGTGGCAATGCTCCACGATGGCCGCAGCCTGTGTACCCTTCCCCGCGCCCGGCGGTCCAAGCAGAATCACGTTCATGGTAATGATCTCGGTCAGATGGAGGCATGTCACGCCAGGCGCCGACACCGGAACCCGAACGCATGGGAGCCTCCCAACACGGATCGTGAAGGGGCGTGCGCCCTCATCCACGAGTCCGTCATCGCGCAGGAGCATAGAGCCGGGCACCGCGGGTGTCAATAACCAGGCATGTGCCGGTCCAGTCGATAGAATCGATGGACTAGCCGTTCCATTCGCGTCAACCGATCGTTGTTCGCTATGCTGGGCGGTACGATCCAGGAGCCGCAACATGGGAATCACAATGGTACTGAACGACACCCCGTACGGAAGTGAACGCCCGTACGCGGCGCTGCGTCTCGCCGACGCGATGCTGGCGCTCGATGAGCATCTCGAACTGACGGTCTGCCTGCTCGGCGACGCCGTGTGGTGCGCGAAACAGGGGCAGCAGACACCCGAGGGGTTCTACAACATCGGCCGCATGCTGCGTCCAGTGTTGCGGCGCGGCCTGGTGCTCGTCTGTGAAACCTGCATGGCCGCTCGAGGGCTGCAGGCCCAGGACCTGCTTGAGGGATGCAAACAGGCCAGACTCGGTGAAGTCGGCATGATGGTGCTTGACGCCGAAAAAGTGCTGACGTTCTGACCGGATTCCACGTCGGCGGGGCCGCGCGGCGCTATCGCCTGAGCTTTCCTCGAAGTTTCCGGAAGTGCACGGTCTGCCCCTCAGGCTCGGGACGTTTGGCCTTGGTCGACGCCGGAGGCGCCACGACGTCTGAGGGCTTGGAAGCCGCCGCGATCATCCGGACGACATCGGCGAGCGTTGCCGTATCAAGGATTCTCGCCATGGCGTCCCGGACCTGCTTCATGACGAGACGGATTCCGCACGTCGTTTCGTCCTTGCACTCGTCGCACTTCACGTACGCCGACTGGGATACACAGGGAATGGGCGCAATCGGACCGTCCAGCGCCCGGATGATCTGGCCGACGGTGATCTCGGCGGGGTCGCGCGTCAACAGGTAGCCCCCGTGCCGGCCCCGCTTGGTCTGGAGCAACCCCCGATGTTTCAGTTCCAGCAGGATTTGTTCGAGAAACTTCTTCGGGATGTCCTCCCGTGCCGCGATCACCGCACCGAGGGCGGGACGCGACTGTGGCTCCATCGCCAGACTCAAGAGGGCTTTCAGCCCGTATTTCGCCTTTGCCGATAGCATGTCGGTTCCTCTGTCGGGATCTAGGACGGGCGCTTGCGACTCACGTGTTCTCGAAGGCGTGCTGACACTGCCGAACGCTCAATACCGGACACGGTGAGGTGCGGACCACGCGTTCGGCCACACTCCCGAGCAGCACGCGGGGGAGTCCGGTCCGTCCGTGAGTGCCAATCACGATGAGGTCGACGAGGTGTTCGGTGGCATAGCGAAGAATGACGTCGAGTGGATCTCCGGCGAGCACAACCTTGTCGACACCCGTCCGATTGAGCGGGGGTTCTGTCAGCACGCGATCGAGGGAGACCATGGCGCTTCTGACTGCGTCATCCCTGAGACGGCCCGCAGCCGCCGTGCCGACGTCGGCGCTCAGTCCCTTCACGACCAGGTCTTCCACCACGTGCAGCAGCGTGAGCGAAGAGCCGAATATCTCGGCCAGGCCGGCGGCGCAACGAACCGCGGCAGCCGCGGTCTCGCTGAAGTCGGTCGGAACCAGAATGGACTTCACAGTCACCACGGAATCCTCTCGTTGAGCGTTCGGCGACGCGCTGCAACCGCGCCTCGGCTCAACCATGAAGTGACTTGCAGGGGCCGAGCCGGAATCCCTCCGTCGTCCGCAGGATTATAGCAAAGGCGGTCGCCTCCGGGCGAATCCACGTAGAACGGCGTGGGGTCAGCCTCTCGTCCGCTCGTCGGTCGACGCGCAATGCCGGGTTCCGAACAGGGGACACACTCCGAGGGCGAGACTCGGAGATTCGCGTTGACGGAAGCGCGTGCACGTTGGACGTTGTCGATTGGACCGGCCCGCGGTAGTGTCCCGAGTCAGAAGTTCGGTGACGAATAGTCCGGAGCGCGGCGCCCGGATCGCAAGGCGCGAAACGCGAGAGTACCGGGAGTATTTGAACGCTGAGCAACGCAGCGAGCCGGGGGGCCCGACGCGGCAGCCGCGTTGGGGTGGGACGCGGGATGCCCCGCCCGGAATATGTCGGCGAATTTCCGCCTCGGGACACCAGGAGGGGTCAGTCTGATCTGGGTACCTCAAGGGCCGCCGGCGATCGTCCCACAGGTGCGCGCAGGGTATAGAATGGCGGCGCTGGGGCATCTGCCCGGCGTTCACGCCGGCCGAGGCGGCCGATGCGCCACGTCAGGAGGCGACCGGTGTCGGAATGGGCCGTGGTCAGGACCTTCAGTTACCAGCACGAAGCTGAGATCGTCAAGAGCGTCCTCGAAGGCAGCGGCATTGAGGCGATCACGAGCAGCGACGACTGCGGTGCCCTTGATCCCGCGCTGGGATTGGTCCGCGGCGTCAAGGTCCTCGTGGCGACCGAGCAGCTCGAACAGGCCGAGCGCGTCCTGGGCGCCGCGCAAGAGGACGGAACCGCTGGCCCATCTTCTGCGGACTAGGCCGGCGCTCGCATACAGGCCTTCTCCCTGACGAAGTGGTATCTCGACTGCGTCGATGCCGATGGACGTGTCGCAATCGCCTATGGGAGCGCCATTGCCTGGCGCGGCCTTCATCAGATCACCTGGCACAGTCTCTCGCTGCACGACGCTGGCGCCAAACCCGTCTACCGGACGAGCATCGTGCCGGCCGCCGCTCCCGCTCTCGACGACACGGGCGTCAGCTGGCACCGGGCGCCGTCGTCTCGGTCCTTGTGCTGACGGCGGTCGCCGGGAAGGCCGCTCCTCGGCCCGAGTCGCTTGGACCGATGCTCTGGCCGGGGTGCTGATCGTCACCTACGTCGCGTTCGGCGTTGACGTGTCCGGCTCGAATCGCCGGTTCTCGCGACTCGTGTCGAGCCGGGCTGGAGCCCGGCAACAGCGTTCACAGTCCGAGCGGCGAGACAGTCCGAGTGAAAGACCACTTCGGGAGGTAAGATGGGGACCATGACTCACACGCGACGCGACTTTCTTCGTCACTCCACGCTGGCAGCCGGCTCCGTACTCGTCCCGGCTGGATCGTGGCTGCAGGCTCAGGGCACTAAGACCGTACAGGGGCGAGCCCGCATGGTGCTGCGGTTCCGTCCCTACACGCTGCAGCTGAAGCACGTGTTCACGGTCGCCGTGAACTCGCGAACCACGACGCCGGTCGTGCTGACCGAAATCGAATACGACGGCATCATCGGGTACGGCGAAGCCTCGATGCCCCCGTACCTGGGAGAATCCCACGAGACGGCGACGGCGTTTCTCGCGAAGGTCGATCTCAGCCCGTTCTCCAACCCGTTCGATCTCGAGACGATCCTGACGGCGATCGATGCCATCGCCCCGGGCAACCCCGCGGCGAAAGCGTCGATCGACATCGCGCTGCATGATGTCGTGGGCAAACTGATGAAGCAGCCTTGGTACAACATCTGGGGCTACGACCCGGCCAGAGCGCCAGTCACGTCGTTCACGATCGGGATCGACACGCCCGAGGTGGTCAAGGCGAAGACGAAAGAAGCCGCCGAGTTCAAAGTGCTCAAGATCAAGCTTGGGCGCGACACGGACAAGGTGATGGTCGAGGCCATCCGATCGGTCTCGGACAAGCCGATGAGCGGCGACGCCAACCAGGGCTGGACCGATCGGCAACAGGCGCTCGACATGATCTTCTGGTTGAAGGAGCGCGGATTCCTGTACGTCGAGCAGCCGCTCCCCAAGGAGCGCGTCGACGACATGGCGTGGATCACGGAGCGCAGCCCGTTGCCTGTCATCGGTGACGAAGGCGTCCAGCGACTCGCCGATGTGCACAAGGCGCAGGGCGTCTATTCGGGCATCAATATCAAGCTGATGAAGTCGACCGGCATGCGCGAAGCGCAGAAGATGCTCCTGCTGGCGCGGACCCTGGGCATGAAGGTCATGCTCGGCTGCATGACGGAAACCTCGTGCGGGATTTCGGCCGCCTCGCACCTCTCGCCGATGGTCGACTGGGCCGATCTCGACGGGGCACTCCTCATCTCGAACGACCTGTTTGACGGCACGAAGGTCATCGACGGCAAGGTGACGCTGACCAGCCGGCCGGGCATCGGGGTCGTGAAGCTGAAGGCGTAACGGGGATCGGGACTACTTCCTTCCCGTGCCGCCGATGCGCGGCCACATCGGATCGGCCTTCACGGTCTGCCGATCGCCGGCCGCGTTCCACACCGCATCTTCCAGGCGGTGTTCGGCAGCCGGCTTCGGGGCGCCGACGCGCCGCAGGATCTCTGCCGCCGACGCGGGCATCACCGGCAGCAGCAGCACAGCCGCGACGCGCAGCGCCTCTGCCACGTCGTAGAGAATCGCTCCGACGCGTCCGGCGTTGGCGGGTTCCTTGGCGAGCTTCCACGGTTCAGTCTCGGCGATGTACTGGTTGGCCGCATCTACGAGGCTGAACGCCGCAGCCACGCCGTCCTGCAGCGCGAACCGCTCCATCGATGCGCGGTACGCGGCCAGCGCGTCATCCGCCACCTGCGCCAGGCGTCCGGCGGCGGCCCCGGATTGCGGCAGCCGCCCGCCGCAGTACTTGTCGGCCATCGTCGCGATGCGGCTGACCAGGTTGCCCAGGTTGTTGGCGAGATCCGAGTTGTACCGTTCTTCGAACCGTTCCCACGAGAAGTCGCCATCCTGCCCGTAGGCGAATTCGCGCACGAAAAACAGGCGCAGCGGATCCGGGCCGAACTTCGACGCCGCCTCCAGCGGATCGACGATCGTGCCCAGCGACTTGCTCATCTTCTCGCCCTTGAAGTATACGAACCCGTGGCCGAACACCTGCCGCGGCAGGGGCACGCCAGCGCTCATGAGCATCGCGGGCCAAATCACGCAATGGAACCGCGTGATGTCCTTGCCGATGACGTGCAGCGAGGCAGGCCACCAGCGCTCAAATGCCGCCTGGTCGCCTCCGAATCCGAGCGCCGAGATGTAATTGATAAGCGCGTCGAACCAGACATACACCACGCTCGCCGGATCGAAAGGCAGCGGAATGCCCCAGGCCTGCTCGGCGCGGCTGATCGAGATGTCCTCGAGCCCGCCCTGGATCAGACTGACGATTTCGTTGCGCCGTGCATCTGGCGCAAGAAAGTCCGGATGGGATTCGAAGTGGCGCAGCAGTGGTTCCTGGTACTTCGACAGCCGGAAGAAGTGATTCTTCTCGCGGATCCAGTCGGGCTTGCGCTTGTGCGTCGGGCAGAGACCGTCAGCCAGGTCCTTGTCCTGCTTGAACGCCTCGCAGGACACGCAGTACCAACCTTCGTAGTGGCTCTCGTAGATGTCGCCCGCCGCGCGGATGCGGCTGACCAGTTCGGTGACGCCGACGCGATGCCGCTCCTCGGTGGTCCTCACGAAGTCGTCGAACGAAATATCCAGCTGCTGCCAGACCTCGCGGAACTCCTGTTCCATCCGGTCGCAGTACGCCTTCGGATCGAGCCCCTGCTCCCGGGCGCGGCGATACACGTTCAGCGAGTGCTCGTCGTTGCCCATCAGGAACCACGTGGGCACGCCCGCGAGCCTCTTGTAGCGCGCGATGACATCGGCGGTGATCTTCTCGTACGCCGTGCCCAGGTGCGGCCGGCTGTTCACGTAGTCGATGGCGGTGGTGATGTAGAACGTGGACATAATGGAGACGGTTTCAAAACCTGCGTAAACGGCCCGCGATCAGACCAACAGAACGGGTTTTTCAACCGGTTCCTCAACCTTACAATCCTATCAGGTCCCGAGCCCGCAGCCGCAGCCACGGCGGCTCGTTTGGTATACTTGCCGTATGCCGCTATTTGAATACAAGTGCACGCCGTGCGGAACGCGCTTCGAGTTCCTGGTGCGCGGCGAACTCGCCCCGGCCTGCCCCGCCTGCAAGAGCGAGCAGGTCGAAAAGCAGCTGTCGGTGTTCGCCGTCGGCGCCAGTTCGCCGAAGGCCGCGCCAATGCCGGCCGGCAGTCCCTGCAGTTCCTGCCAGAACCCCGGCGCCTGCCAGTTCGCGAACTGATTATTTCCCCGCGAGTTTCGCGGCCGTGGTGAAGATTGGCTGGATGTCGACCGGCACATCCGCCAGCTTGTCCAGCGCGCGCTTGACCACCGGCCTCACGACCGCCAGTTTGTCGATGAGGAGCTTGGCCTTTGCGTAGCTGCCCTCGGATTCCAGGGTCATGAACTCGCCGGTGAGCGCCGCCACTGCGGGCTTGATCTTCGCCATATTGACCGCGAACGTCCCGTCTTTGGCCACGACGAACGCGCCGGCATCCAATAGATAGTTCAGCTGAATCGCGATGCCGCGGCCGTGCGCCTCGTTGATGCCGAACCGGATCGAGCGGAACGCCGACGCCAGGAACGTCGTATACATCGTCTGTTCCATCGGCTTCGCAATCACGCCCTTGTCCACCAGGTGCTGCAGAGCGAACAGGCCAGACACGTCGGCCTTGGCCTCTTCGATCGCGCTATAGGTGTCCTTCAGTTCCTGCCGCACCGTCGTCGCACGCCCGGCCACCGTGATGTTGTGCGGCCCGAGGCCGTGCATCAGCTCGTGCATCAAAATATGCGTGAAGAACGCGTCGAACGACACGTTTTTCTGATCGGCGGCCGACAGCACCACCTTCGCAATCGGCACGAGCGCCTTGGCGAACTTGGCTTCCTGCACGTTCTTGAGCATGACGCGCTTGGCGCCCTTCTCCCGGACGACGCGCTCGTCGTTCGGCAGGTTGTAGGCGGCCGTCTGGACGCCCCGGTTGCCGTCACCGGCCGCCAGGACCACATTGACCACGCGGATCGGGGCCATGCCGCCGAGTCTCGGATTGCGCAGCTTGGGGTCGATCGGGAGGTGGTTTTCGATGTCCTGCAGCTCGGTCGAGAACTTCGCCAGCTTCGCCGACTCGGCCGCGTCGCGCACCGTGATGAACGCCTCGAACGCCGCCTTGTAGTTGAACCACTCGTCCTCATAGACCTCGTATGGCCCGATCGTCGGCTCGATGGCCGAATCGAGCTCCATCCACGCGACGTCGCTCGCGTAGTAGTCGTTCGAGAGAAACGCGTCGGCACGGCTCGTCAGGAACTTCTTCAGCGTCGCGTCCGCGGTGAGCGCGGCTGCGTCGCGAAGCATCCCCGCCGCCCTCGTCAGCTCGGCCCGGTACTCCGTGCTGTACGGGACGATCTCGAACTTGCCATCCGCGCCCCTTCGAATGGTCGTAAAGAACCCCGTCGCCCTGGCGTGGTCGGTCGGCGACAGCGTCGACAGCCACGTCTCCAGAAACGCCTTCGTCGCCCCGGGCGGATAGAAATTCGCGCCCGCGGGCTTGGCCGCGACGCCCGGCACGAACGGGGCGTTGTGGTCGAGCCGCGACCACGGGCCCTTATTGATCTGGAAGTAGGTGAGACGAGCTTGACCGAGCGGCGACTTGTCGGCCTCTAGCGTTCGCAGCGTCGCTTCGTTCCGATCCCACACCTGGCGGATGAACAGCCTGTCCATCACGAAGCCCGCCTCGACCAGCTTGGCGAGCGCATTCTGTTCGTTGGGCGGCAACGCGGAGATGTCGGCTCCGATTTCGACAGCTACGAATCGGGCTGTCATGGTCTGGAGGCGCGCCGCGTCGGGCATCGCCTGGTCCTGTTGTACGCCAGCCACCACGACACCTCCGACGAGCAGCACGACAACGACAACGGCAACGACAACGGCAACGGCGCCTTGGTACCGCATGATCATGACCTCTTAAGAATGGCGATGCGTCTGGACCGTTCGTCACCCCGGCGCCCTGTCCCGCCGTAGCCCCGGGACGATGGTGGGGCGAAGGCGGAAAGCCGGGATCGAGTCCCGGTTCCCGATAATACGGGAGTGCGAACCAGGACTCTCCTATGACGTTGTACACCGAGCGGAGGGGTGAATGCGAGCGGGAGGCAAATCGGGGCCTAGTGAAAGCGCCTGCGCACAAGCTTCACATCTCTTCCGTGCCGCTCCAACCGGTGCGTCGTCCGGGCGACACGGACACGAGGCCCGCCCGGCACGGCGAGATCGCCGGGGTCGATTCGGTCTCGCCGGAACAGATCCTCGACAAATGCCAGGCTCGCTCGTTCGGACGAGACCGGCGGCAAAGACCCGAGATCGGGCGCAGCCGATGTGACGCCGAGGCCCACGTTCGCGGGTGGTGCCTCCACCAGGAGCCGCCGGACGCGCAGCCCGAAGGTGGCGCCCTCAATCGGTACGCTTACCCACCTCGTGGTTGATCCGCCTGCCCCAGTCGCCGCGGGACGCGTGCGGCTTCCATTACCAGTGGTCAGCATCGCGGCTGACGACGATGAGAGCACACCCCGGCCGACGAAGGCGCGGCGGAGAGCTTCGCGGTAGTTGCCGTGGAACAGATCCGCGTCGGCTTGAAGCACCTCGGCGGCTACCTGGGCGAAGTAATTCGACGCGATCCGTGCGCGTTCGACGGCGTGCACGAGGAGCGCGCCCGCGTCACGAGACACCCGAAGCAGATCATCTGCCGACCAGCCGACCTGGCACGACCCGCCAGACCGACCCGGCTGGTCCGACTGGCGAGAAGCTCCAGACTGACCCGGCGTGCGGGGATGGCCCACCTGGTCCGCATCGCGAGATTTGCCCGCCTGACCCGCTTCCCGAGGCTGGCCCGGGTGACTCGCGCCGCCAATCGCATTTGCGATGTCCGCCATTCCGGCAAGGGCGTCGAGGAACGTGGCCGTGAACACACGCGAGAATGAGTGCGGCTCAGACGACAGCGCCGAGGCTGGCGCCAGGGGAGGCAGCGATTCGGGCGCGCTGTAGAAAAACGAATTCGCCGCATTCCGGAGGCAGTCGCGATCGACCGCATCGGGATGCGACTGCCGAATCGCCCAGCCCAACTGCTCGGCCAGCCGCGAGATACGCGAACTGCGAGACAGCCGGCCGGCGGTCTCGGTGAGCACGGCTGTTCTGACCGATTCGAGTTCGAGCGCCGACAGCATGGCACTGATGTCGCCAAACGACTCGTGCAGCGCGGCCGCTTCGATCGCGGCGGCATTCCACAGTGCCGGCGCCAGCGCGTCGAGCACCGCGTGGCCAAGTTCGTGGCAGAGCACGTCGGGGCTTTCGCCCGAGTAGACCGCCTCGCCGCCGACGTGATCGTGAAAGAAGTAGAGACCATGGCGGTCGTAGTAGGCGTTGAGGTCGTTGCCGGCGTCAACCATCGCCGGCAGCACGTCGCCCGTATGCCATCGCGCCTTCTCGGGCATGAGCCCGGCCCAGTACTGCGCGCCTCGCGTCAGCGAATCGGCCGCGTTCCAGAATCGGAACGCGTCCGTGCCTCGGCGATAGCGGCCGGGCGGCGGCGCCTCGCCGACGACGGCGACGCCGAGCCGGCGTTGCTTGAGGGCCGGAACTGGCCGACTGATTGGTCGTGCGAATGGATCGGACTTGGGATCGTCTTCCCACGCGGACACATTGATCATAGCGATCTCTCCCTTCGTGACGCCGATGGTAGAGAGACCGCACGTCCGGCTCAACTGGATCTGCACACGCAGTGAGAGAAGCGACCGATTACCGTGCAAGCCGAACGCTTCAGAAGAGGATCACTCCCGGAGTGCTTTCAGCCCGGACCCAGGGTTCGCTGACTTCGCGCCCTTCGGGTTGAGCAATGTCGACCTCGGGAGGACATTCTCGAGCGACCATAGTTGCCCGGGCCTTGGGGGCAGACACAGGGCGGAACAACCGCTCGCGGGTCGAAATCGTAGGAACAGTCTCCGTTGGCGTTGCAACCGGGAATGACAACTGCAGGCACAGAAGCAGTTGACATCGGTCTTACATACAATAAGATAGTCAATATGAACTCCGAGACAGTTCCGACGCTGCCAGCCAAGGAACGGCTGATTCTCCAGATGCTGGTTTCCACCGGCTCAATGTTCGGCCTGCAGATGGTTGAGGCATCGGCTGGGAAACTGAAACGCGGCACCGTTTACGTCACCCTGGGACGGATGGAGCAAAAGGGCTTCATCGAATCAGAACAGGAACCCCGGCAGGCCGGCGCAATTGGGCTACCGCGTCGGACTTATCGGCCGACGGGTTTGGGAGAGCGTGCGCTCAAGGCGTGGACCGTTCTGGCCAGAGAACTGGCGTGGGCGGCGCGGTCATGAACGCACCTGGCGGCCGGCTCTACAGGATCGCTCGGCGGTTTCTCGACCCGGTCACCGTCGAGGCTCTCATCGCGCCGACCGTAGCAGATCTTCAATATGAAGTGCGACAAGCCGACACCGAGGGCTGGCGCCGATTGGTTGTCTATCTTCGTGGCTACGGTGCGCTTATTCGAGTCCTGGTCGGTCCGTGTCTGTTCGGGGGGGGGCCTATGAGTCGCTCGCTCGTGATCGCGGTGTTGGGTTTGACGGGAGCAGCTCTTCTTGTCTGGTCAGAGACCGGTTTCAGAAGCGGCCCCGCACAAGTGAACCCCTTCTTCGTCATGGCCATTGTGGCTCCGATTGTGCTGCGTGCTTCTGGTATCGGCCTCCACTTCCGCCAGATGTTCGCCAACTGCTTCGCCGTTGGATTGATCATGGGGATGTCCTTCTACGGATGGTTGAATCTCCGTCATCCCCACCCGTCGATGCCACTGTATGGCCACTTATGGCGCGTGGCATTTCTTGTCGCGTGCGTGGCATTCATGAGCGCGATCGTTGCCGCCGTCGCGTCGAAAACGCCTGGCGGTGGCGATCCCATCTACCGCCGTCCGCTGTTCTGTCTTGCGGGAGGCTATGCGGCGTTCCTCATCGTAGCTGTCGGGGTGCCCGTCGTGCGATCACCGTCGGCGGCGATTCACTTCCTCAATGGTGCCTTCCTGCTCGGCTTGTGGTTCACCGCCGTGGCCGGAGTCGTTCACCTGCCGATTCTGCTCGCCGCACGCCGAGGCATAAAGAGAAGACGTTGGCTCGCCCTGCTCGGTGCAGCCCTGTCCCCTGCCCCGATGGCGGGACTGTTCTTGTTCTTCGCCGATGGACGACTCTGGAACTACTGGCTCTCCTCGCCAGTCATGCTCCTGCAAGCAGCGCTGCCGTTCGCGGCCGCAGGAGCGGTTCTTGGCTGGTTGCTCGCAAAGCAACAGCCGAAACCGGAGTGTGTGGCGTTGTAGGACTCCTCAGGGTCTCGTCGTCCAGACGTCCGAGCTCCGACAGACGCTGAGCCTCAAGTGCAGGCGCCGCGAAGCGCCAGCGTTCTACGTACTGCTTCAGTTCCCGTCTGGTCTGTTAGTCCGCCATCCCGAGACTACGAGGACGGAGAGGCAAAGAACTGCTCGAGGACAGTTAGCAGTTCAGGAACCGAGAATGTCTCGAAGGCGCCCAACTTGATCAGCGTCCATACAACTTCACGGCCGTCGCGAGAATGTGCTGCCTGGCGGAGCCATTGGAGGACCGGTCGAGCGCCTGACGCAGGACGAAGTCTACTGGCACCCCCACAAGCTCCTCAGCCTCGCCTGCCATCTCCAGAATCTCGAGCGTCGACACGGGAACGGAGTCGTCCAACGTCACGAGCAAATCGACGTCACTGCGAGGTCCCGCCTGCCCGCTTGCCGCCGATCCAAAGACGTCGAGTCGTCGGATCGGATGTCTTTCGCAGAACGCACGGAGCGCGGTGCGGAGCCCGTCGGGCGAAAGGATCGGCGCAAGGGGTTTCACGGGGTCAGCATAGCGGGATTGTTGGTTCGCTTCAACCGGCGGGCGCCCGCCGAACCGTCCCTGGCTCTTCCCATCCTCCGAGCACGTATCGAGTCCAACACCCGGTGCCGACCTGACTGTAGCCCCACGAGCCCTTACTTCGCACCCTTTGGCTTGGACGGCGTCGGGATCGGGAGGACGTTTTCGAGTGCCCACAGCTGCCCGGGCTCTGAGGCCAACTCCGTATAGAGCAAACGCCTGTCGACGGGTCAGTCGATGCGATCATGACGTCTGTGCTGGACCCCGACCGCGCGTAAAGCACCGAGCCGTCTCGGGCCACTCTCGCGCCTCGGGCGATCAACGGACCCAGATCCGGCCTGAGCAGTCGCGCATCGCCACGTTGTCGTCCGTTTATCACGTCCAGTTGCCAGAGCCCCGGCGACCCACCGCAACCAGCAAACCCTGGTACGCCTTCGCCGCCCTTGCAAAGTCCTACTCGTGGAGTTCGATGGCGTCGGCTGATGCGAGGGACGGGGCGAGTGCAAATGTCACGGGAACGTGAGGCCCGGACATGTCGTAGAGAAGCTGCCGGTCCGGCGAGACGCGGACACCGGCCTCCGACACGAAGGGCCACCAGCACGAGCACCACGCCGGGCACGAGTATCGCGATGGCAAACAACGCAATCGGGTAAGACCAGACGCGAGAACGGAGGCGAGTCTCAAGTGGATGCGGCATCCGGCAGCCGAGTTATAGCACACGACCACGGCAGAAGAAGGGCGCTACATGACCCGATCGTGGGTAGGACGGAAACATAGACGGGTCTTGACCTGAGCTTGATCGAGAGCCGGATCAACTGCGGCGCCGGCGCGCTACCGCGCCGTCAGCATCCGCATCACTTCTTCGATCGCCGTCGCGAGTTCGCGATCGATCCCCTTCATTTCGTCGTTGAGCGAGTTCTGCACCCACACGTCGGGCGGGACGCCGTAGTTCTCGAGATTCGTGCCGTAGTTGTTCGGCTTGGCCGGATCGTAGACGGCCGCCAGCGAACCCGGCGTGCGAACCGATCCGCCGTTGATCAACGCGTAGCTGCCCGTCCAGATCACGCCGCCAGCCGTCGGCGTGCCGACCAACCTGCCGATCCCGAGCGTGCGGAAACCCATCGGCGTCGCCTCGGCATCCGAGAACGACCGCTGGTTGATCATCATGACCTTCGGCCCCGCGATCGCCTGCTGCGGCCGCCGGCCCCATGTGCGGGCTCCGGTGCGCTGATTCGTGAACATGTACGGGCGCCGCTCCAGGATGTCGAGCAGCTCGAAATCGATGTTGCCACCGGTGTTGTACCGGACGTCGACGATGATCCCTTTCTTCTGCCAGTAGCGGTCGATCTCGCTCCGGAAGCGCTCCAGGGACGGCTGATCCATCGACCGGATGTGCACGTAGGCGATCTGCCCGCCGGTCGCCTTCTCCACCGCGTCGCGGTTGGTCTGCACGAACTCCTCGTACTTGATGTTCGAGAGGTTCGTGACGCTCGCGATCCGCACCACGCGCGCGCCCTCGCCAGCCGGCGTCTTCGCCACCTTCACCGGCACGTACTCTGTCGTCCGGTCCGAGAGGATCTTCCAGTAGTTGTCGCCCGCCTTGATGTGCTGGCCGTCGATCGCGAGCACGTAGTCGCCGACGCCGAGGCCGAGCCACTCCTTGTCGGCCGGTCCGTCCCGGTAGATGTGGTTGATTCTGTACGCGCCGTTCGCGGCTTCGATCTCGAAACCGAGAAAGCGCGTCTGGTACAGCCGGTCCATCGTGTGCGTCGGCGGCCCGCTCATCCCGGTGTGCGAGCTGCCGAGCTCGCCGATCATCGCGTTGCCGAGGTCGTAGACGTCCTCGTTGGTCCCGACGAACTCGAGCATCGGCTCGTACTTCGCCTTGACGGCGGCCCAGTCATGGCCGTTCATCGCGGGGTTGTAGTAGCGGTACTTCATCACCCGCCACGTCTCTTCGAACATCTGCTTCCACTCGGCGGAGCGGTCGACGCGGATTGGGAACGTGAAGCTGACGCGCTCCTGGCGGCCGCCTTGCAGGACCAGCCGATGGACCTCCTGGCCCGACACCGTGTTGCCTGGCGCCGCTCCGCGTCCGCCCGCGGCTTCGGTCGACGCCGCGCGGAAGAACACGGCGCGCCGATCGGGCGTCGGCACCATGCCGGGAAAGGACCCTGTCGCGACGCTGCGGCGATCGCGCCCGTCGATGCCAATCGCGAAGAGCCCCGAAGTGCTGTCCTCGGCCGCCGGCGTCGACGCGCCACGCCCACGCGCCGGGACCGGAGTGGGTGCGGGAGTCGGAGCCGGAGCCGCGCCGCGGCCTCGGCCGCCAGCGCCGATCGCGAAGTAGATCGTCTTGCCGTCATTGGAAAGGAAGAAGCCGCTGACGGGGGTCGTCCCGCGCGTCAGCTGCCGCGCGCGCTTCTCGATGCCGTCGAGCTCGATCGTCGCCGGCGCCGTTTGAGCGCTGGCGGCGCCCGCCGCAGCGCCTGGCTCGCTGCCCCCCGCGGCGGCTGCCCCTCTGGCCCCGCGCCCGGATGTCGCCGCCGCCGCATTCCGAATCCGTTCCCGCACAAGCGGATCGTCAGGATCCTCGGTCCGCTTCGCCAGAGACACGACGAAGAGCTGGTTGGTGGCACCGTCGCGGCTCGACGTGAACACGACTGACTTGCCGTCGGGCGTGAGGACGCCGCTCCCGTCGGTCAACGGATGGTGCGTGACGTTGTATTCCTTCTTCGCCGCGATGTCGTACAGATACACATCGGCGTTCGACTCGACGTCTCGGCGGCTGTAAGTGAGCCACGTCGCGTTCGCGGCGTACTGCACGCCGCTGAATCCGCCCGCCGGGTTCGACGCCAGTTCCTTGGGCGCCGCTTGCGCCGCCGTCAGGTCGACTTCCCAGATCTTGTTGTCCCCGCCGTAGAGCAGCTTCTGCGAGTTCGACGCCCACGCGATCCCGCTCTTTTCGGACTCCTGCTTCGTCAGCCGCTTCCTCGAACCGCTGGCCAGGTCGTACGTCCACACCTCCTGATCGCCGGACTCGTCTGCGATATAGGCGATCGTCTTTCCATCGGGCGAGAACTGCTCGCCGAATTCCTTCCACGCGGTGCGCGCGACCGCCGTCTGCTCGCCGATGCCCTGCTCGCTCGGCACGAGCTGGATGTCGCCACGGACGTCCACGGCGACGTAGTTCCCGTCCGGCGCCGGACTGAATCCGTCGGCGAGATTGGTCGTTATCAGCACGTTGAGGTCACTGTCCTTCGCGTCGAACGAGAGCGGGATCGTCAGTTTCTTGGGCTGGCCGTTCGGCAGGTCGAGCGTCCACAGATCGAACTCGTTCTGGAACGCCATCTTCTTGCCGTCTGGCGAGATCGACGGATAGAACACGCCGCCGGACTTGAAGCGCGTCACCTGCTGTGCCGGACCGCCCTTCGCGCCAATGCGCCAGATGTTGTAAGTGCCGTCGCGCTCGGACGCGAAGTAGATCATCCCGTCGGCGCCCCACATGGGGTACACGTCCTGGAAATGATCCTGGTAGGTCTTCATGTCGCCGTTGGTGATCTCGGTGATGTCGCCGGTCTTCACATCCTGCACGGCGATGCCGGGCGCGGAGTTGCCGCGAAAGGTCTTGCGCCAGACGCCCGACGAAGGCAGGGTGCGGTTGAAAGCCAGGAGTGTCCCGTCCTGCTTCATCATGCCGAGGCGGGCGTTGGCCATCTTCAGCGGCTCTTCGATGCCGCCGTCGATCGGCAGGGTGTAGAGCGGCGATCCGTACGCGAACGGCCCTCGGTTGCTCGAGATCAGGATCGACTTGCCGTCCGGCATCCAGTAGAGCGCCTGGTCGTCGCCGGAGTGAAACGTCAACTGGCGCGGCTCGCCACCGGCCGCGGCCATCAGGAAGACGTCGTTGTTGCCCGTGCGATTGCTCGTGAACGCGATCCACTTGCCGTCGGGCGAGAATCGCGGTCCGAAATCATTGCCCAGGTTGTTGGTCAGTCGCCGCACATTCGCGCCGGTCGGTTCGGCGATCCAGATGTCCTCGTGGTACGAGAAGGCCACGCGCCCGTCGTTCGCGACGTGCGGGATGTGCGCGAACCGGATCGCGCGCGCTTCCTCGGCTCCGCGGCCGGTGAGGACGAAGACGCCGGCGAACAGCGTGGCGCAGACCAGAACGAGAGCGAATGATCGATGCACGTGCGTCATAACACACTCCTCGATGCGGGGCACGACGGGCTGCCGGGGCGGAATGGCCCTCAGCCGGGGCCTGTCGTCGAGATTCTACTTCGAGAATCAGGCAGCAGCCTCCGTAGTTCGCCGGCGGCGGATCCATGCCAAGCGCTCGACCGCCATGGGATCGCGAAGGGGGATGTAGAATGTTCTTTTGCGCTGCTGACCCGCATCCATACAGGAGATGATCGTGCTCGAATCCTACCGTCAACACGTCGCCGAGCGAGCCGCTCAGGACATCCCGCCAGAACCCCTGACCGAAGCTCAGACCCAGAGCCTGCTCCCGCTCCTCGCGACTCCTCCCAAAGGCGAAGAGGCCTTTCTGCTGGATCTGCTCGTCCACCGCGTCCCCGCCGGTGTGGATGACGCCGCCCGCGTGAAAGCCGGCTTCCTCGCTCGCGTGGCGAAGGGCGCCGAAACGTGTGCCCTGGTCTCGCGCGAAAAGGCTACCGAGCTGCTGGGGACCATGCTCGGCGGGTTCAACGTGCAGCCACTGATCGACCTCCTGGACGATTCTCAAGTCGGTGGCCTGGCCGCCAAGGGCCTGAAGAAGACTCTGCTGGTCTTCGATGCATTTGAGGAGGTCAAGGCCAAGGCCGACGCCGGCAATGTCCACGCGAAATCGGTTCTGACGTCGTGGGCCGAGGCCGAATGGTTCACCAGCCGTCCCGACGTCCCGCATAGCCTGACGCTCACCGTGTTCAAGGTCACGGGCGAAACCAACACCGATGACCTGTCGCCGGCCCCGGATGCATGGAGCCGTCCCGACATTCCGCTGCACGCGCTGGCCATGCTGAAAAACCCGCGGCCTGGCATCGAGGCCGACGTTCCCGGCAAGATCGGCCCCCTCAAGCAACTGGAGGCTCTGCGGGCCAAGGGTCACCTGGTGGCCTACGTGGGCGATGTGGTGGGCACGGGTTCGTCCCGCAAGTCCGCCACCAACTCAGTGTTGTGGTTCACAGGCGAGGACATCCCCTTCGTGCCCAACAAGCGCTTCGGCGGCGTCTGCCTGGGCGCCAAGATCGCGCCCATCTTCTTCAACACGATGGAGGACTCCGGCGCCCTGCCCATCGAACTGGACGTGAACGGCATGGACATGGGCGATTGTATCGAGTTGCGCCCCTACGAGGGCAAGGCCCTGAAGAACGGCCAGGTCATCGCCGAGTTCAGGATCAAGTCCGACGTCATCTTCGACGAGGTCCGCGCCGGCGGCCGTATCCCCCTCATCATCGGCCGGGGCCTGACCGCCAGAGCGCGCAAGGCCCTGGGCCTCGCGCCCTCCACGGCCTTCCGCATGCCCGCCACGCCAGCCGACACGGGCAAGGGGTACTCCCTGGCCCAGAAGATCGTGGGCCGTGCCTGCGGCATGACAGGCGTCCGTCCCGGCGCCTACTGCGAGCCGAAGATGACCACCGTGGGCTCGCAAGACACCACGGGTCCGATGACCCGGGACGAGTTGAAGGACCTGGCCTGCCTCCAGTTTTCCGCCGACATGGTGATGCAGTCCTTCTGCCACACCGCGCCCTATCCCAAGCTCGTGGACGTGAAGACCCACCGCGAGCTGCCGCCCTTCATCATCAACCGCCACGGTGTGTCGCTCAAGCCCGGTGACGGCGTCATCCACAGCTGGTTGAACCGCCTGCTGCTGCCTGATACCGTCGGCACCGGCGGCGACTCTCACACCCGCTTCCCGATCGGCATCTCCTTCCCTGCGGGCTCTGGCCTCGTGGCCTTCGCCGCCGCGGCCGGCGTCATGCCCCTCGACATGCCAGAGTCCGTGCTGGTGCGCTTCAAGGGCGAGATGCATCCAGGCATCACCCTGCGCGACTTGGTCAACGCCATTCCCCTGTACGCCATCCGGCAGGGCCTGCTGACCGTGGAGAAGAAGGGCAAGAAGAACGTGTTCTCGGGTCGCATCGTCGAGATCGAGGGCCTGCCCAAGCTGAAGGTGGAACAGGCCTTTGAGCTGTCCGACTCCTCCGCCGAGCGCTCCGCCGCCGGCTGCACCGTGCATCTCGGCAAGGAACCGATCATCGAGTACATACGCTCGAACATCACGCTCATGAAGTGGATGATTGCCAACGGCTACGAGCATCGCCAAACGCTCGAGAACCGCATCAAGGCCATGCAGGCCTGGTTGGCCAGGCCCGAACTGCTCGCGCCGGACGCCGACGCCAGTTATGCCGCCGTCATCGAGATCGACCTGGCCGACGTCAAGGAACCCATCCTCGCCTGCCCCAACGATCCAGACGATGTGAAGCCGCTCGGCGAGGTGGCCGGCCAGAAGATCGACGAGGTCTTCATCGGCTCCTGCATGACGAACATCGGCCACTTCCGCGCGGCAGGCCTGCTGCTCGATGGGAAGACGGACCTCAACACCCGGCTCTGGATCGCACCGCCCACCAAGATGGACGAGTACATCCTCAGGCAGGAAGGCTACTACGGCATCCTGGGCCGCACCGGCGCCCGCCTGGAGATGCCCGGCTGCTCGCTCTGCATGGGCAACCAGGCGCAGATCCGCAAGGGCAGCACCGCCGTCTCCACATCCACCCGCAACTTCCCCAACCGCCTGGGGCTAGACACACAGGTCTACCTCGCCAGCGCCGAGTTGTCGGCCGTCTGCGCCATCCTCGGGAAGATCCCCACGATGGCCGAGTACATGGCCCACGTGGCTATCGTGAGCGCAAAGTCCAAGGACATCTACCGCTACATGAATTTCGATCAGATCGCGGACTTCCGGGAGGTGGCAGACACCGTACGGATCTAGTTGATATGCCGAGCCTGGTCACCGGCCGCAGCGCTCTCGCGCCCACGCCAGGTGCTCGGCAATGACGGGATCGCTGAGCGATGGCGCGCCAGTGTCGCTCGGTGGCTCGGCCAGCGCGCGCCGTGTCGCCGCGTCGCCGCTGTTGCCAAGCGCGACCGCGAGATTGCGCCGCAGGCCGGCGACACCGCGCCTGACGAGTGCGGTGCCCTCGATCGCGTCCTCCAGCCCACGGTCCGATCGCGACCACAGGTCTACGAGACGGGGCCGATCGAGCGCCGGGCGAGGCGCCCATTCCGGCCCCGCCACGCGCGGCTCGCGCAGGTTGTACGGACAGACGTCCTGGCAGATGTCACAACCGAACACGTGCGCGCCCATGCCGGCGCGCTGCTCAACGGGAATGCTCCCCTTGATCTCGATGGTCAGATACGACAGGCACAGCCTGGCGTCGAGCACGCGCGGCTCGACAATCGCGTGGGTCGGGCAGGCCTCGAGGCACAGCGTGCACGTCCCGCACTGATCAAGTGCCGGTGTGTCCGGCTCGAGCGGAAGACTGGTGATGAGCTCGCCGAGCAGGATCCACGAACCGAGTTCCGGGTTAATGACGCACGTGTTCTTCCCGATCCAGCCGATGCCGGCACGCTGCGCATAGACACGCTCCTGAACGGGCCCGGTGTCGACCGACACGCGCGCGTCGAACGCTACGGAACTGGCGGCCGTCAGCCAGTTCAGCAGATCGTTGAGCCGCTCCGTCATCAGCCGGTGGTAGTCAGAGCCAGACGCGTACCGCGCGATGAGCGCGACGCCGTGGTCGGCGATCTCGGTGGAGTACGGCCGATCGGTGTTGTAGAGACACGCGACGACGATGACCGAGCGGGCCGACGGCTGCCACTGCCGGACATCGGCCCGGCGTCTGGCGGTGCGATTGAGATAGGTCATGCGGCCGGCGCGGCCTTCGGCCAGCCACGACGGCAGGTAGCCCAATTCCGGAAAGTCGCCGACCGGCGCGACGCCGCACAGATCGAACCCGAGTTCTGTCGCCCGAGCCTTGATCTGGGCGGAGGTCACCGTCTACTTCTTGAGCATCTGCCGCACCATGTACTGCAGGATGCCGCCGTGCCTGAACGCGACCAGCTCTTCGGGCGTGTCGATTCGCACCGTCGCCGTGAACTCCTTGACCGAACGATCGGGCAGCGTGGCCTTCACAGTGATGTCGCCGCGGGGCTTCAACGCATCGGTTGCCACGCTCACAATCTCAAACGTCTCCTGTCCGCTCAGACCGAGCGCAGCAGCATTCTGACCCGCCTTGAACTGCAGCGCCAGCACGCCCATATTGACCAGATTGTTGCGGTGAATGCGCTCGAAGCTCTCCGCGATGACCAGTTTGACCCCCAGCAGCGCCGCGCCCTTGGCGGCCCAATCGCGCGACGAGCCCGACCCGTACTCCTTGCCTGCCAGGATGACGAGCGGCACACCAGCCGCCTTGTACTTCATCGCGGCATCGAAGATCGGCATCACCTCGCCGCCCGGCAGATAGGTGGTGATGCCTCCCTCCACGCCCGGCACCATCTCGTTCTTCAGGCGGATGTTGGCGAATGTGCCCCGCATCATCACCTCGTGGTTCCCGCGCCGCGCGCCGTACTGGTTGAAGTCCTTCGGCTGGACGTCCTTCGACTGGAGGTACTTCCCCGCCGGGCTATCGGCCTTGATGTTGCCGGCCGGCGAAATATGATCCGTCGTAATGCTGTCGCCGAGCACCGCCAGCACCCGCGCCCCCGCGATGGTCTGAGGAGCGGGCGGCTCGGGTGTCAGTCCGTCAAAGTACGGCGGGTTCTGGATATAGGTGGATGAAGCATCCCAGGCAAATCGAGCACCGGCGGGCGGCACAATCTTCTGCCACCGCGAATCTCCTTCGAACACCTTGCTGTATACCTCACGGAACATCTCAGCCTTGATGGCGGTGCCCATCGTCTGCTGGATTTCGCGCTCGGTCGGCCAGATGTCCTTGAGATAGACCGGCGCGCCGCTCTTGTCGCGGCCAAGGGGCTCGGTGGTCAGATCGAGCGTCATCGTGCCAGCCAGCGCGTACGCCACCACGAGCGGCGGCGACGCCAGGTAGCTGGCCCGGGCGAGCGGCTGCACCCGGCCCTCGAAGTTCCGGTTGCCACTCAGCACGGAGGCCACGATCAGCCCGCGCTCCTCCACCTGCGCCGTCACTTCGTCAATCAGCGGGCCGCTGTTGCCGATGCACGTCGTGCAGCCGTACCCGACCAGGTTGAAGCCCAACGCGTCGAGATACTTCGTGAGGCCGGCCTTCGCGAGGTAGTCGGTCACCACTTTTGATCCGGGTGCCAGGCTCGTCTTGACCCACGGCTTACGCATCAACCCGCGCTCGACAGCCTTCTTCGCCACGAGGCCCGCGGCGATGAGCACGCTCGGATTCGATGTGTTCGTGCAACTGGTGATGGCCGCCACCACCACGGCGCCGTGATCAATCGCCATTTCCGACGCGACCGCGACCCCGCCCGCCCCCTCAGCCGCCGCAGGCTTCTTGCGCTCGGCCAGCAACTGAGGCAGAACCTCGGCAAACTTCGACTTCGCGGCCGACAGCGACACGCGATCCTGTGGCCTCTTCGGGCCCGCCAGCGATGGCACCACCGTCGCCAGGTCCAGCTCAATCACGTCGTCGTACGCGGCCTCTGGCACTGTGCCCTCGACGAAGAACCCTTGTGCCCTCGCATACGCCTCGACCAGCGCAACGCTCTTCGCATCGCGGCCCGTCAAGCGCAGATAGTCCGTCGTCATCGCATCGATCGGGAAGACCGCGATCGTCGCACCGTACTCTGGACACATGTTCGAGAGCGTCGCGCGATCCGCCAGCGTCAGCGACGCCAGGCCCGGACCGAAGAACTCGACGAACTTCCCCACCACGCCCTTCTTGCGCAGCGCTTCGGTGACGGTGAGCACGACATCGGTCGCCGTAGTCCCAGCCGGCGCCTCGGCCTCAATCCCGCCGACGCCCCACCCGACAACTCCCAGCCCATTGACCATCGTCGTGTGAGAGTCGGTGCCGACGACCGTGTCGGGGTAGGCCCACGCCACGCCATCGATTTCCGCGCGGAACACGACGCGCGCCAGGAACTCGAGGTTGACCTGGTGGACGATGCCCGTCTCGGGCGGCACGACGCGGAAGTTGGAGAACGCATTCTGGCCCCAGCGCAGGAAGCGATATCGCTCCTTGTTGCGCGCGTATTCGAGGTCGGCGTTCAGCGGGAATGCGTCGGCCGTGCCGAAGTGGTCAACCTGGACGGAGTGGTCGATGACGAGTTCCATCGGCTGTATCGGATTGACGCGGTTTGGATCGCCGCCGAGCCGCGCTGTCGCATCGCGCATCGCCGCAAGATCGACAACGGCCGGCACGCCAGTGAAATCCTGCAGCAGAACGCGCGCCGGCGTGAACGCGATCTCCTTCTCCACGCGCCGCGACGGATTCCACGTCGCCAGCACCTCGATGTCTGTCTTCGTGACGTGGGTGCCATCCTCGTTGCGGAGCAGGTTCTCGAGCAGGATCTTCAACGAGAACGGCAGGCGGGCCACCTCCGGATAGCCGCCAGCCGCAAGAGCCGGAAGACTGGCGTAGCGCAGCCGCTCGCCGCTGACGTCGAGATCACGAAAGGCATCGAATGAATTGAGGATCGTCATGATGTCGTGTACTCCACGAATGCGGGATCGTGCGACCGTCCGTCGCCCTCGTGAACAGGCGCGGGCGTCGGCGCAGCAACTCAGTAGTTTATCAGGTAGCGGACGTCTTTCCGGCGAGCGCGCAGACCTCGAGTACCTGCTCGGCCGCGCGGCGGCTGGCCCCAGTGGCTCCAAGCGCCGTCCGCACGTCGTGCAGCCGGGCACGCGTGTGCGCCGCGTATGCCGGGTCGTCAAAGTACCGCAGGGTCTCGGCCGCCACCGCCTCGGGGGTGAATCCATCCTGAATGAGTTCCGGCACGATGCGCTCGCCTGCCACCAGGTTCGCCATGCCGAACGTCGTCACCGTCACGAACCGCTTGCCCAGTTGATAGGTCAACGGGGACACCCGGTAGACGATGACCATCGGCCGCTCGTGCATGGCCGTCTGCACTGTTGCCGTTCCAGATGCCGTGATGACCACATCGGCCGCCGCCAGCACGTCGTCGGCCCGCGCCTCGAGTGTCGCAATCCTGAACGAGACCGCCTGTCTGAGCACAGGCGCGAATAGATCGTCAGCCAGGCCCGGTGCCCGCGCCACCAGGAACTGCGCGCGCGGCAGGCGCGCGACAATCAGGGGCAGCGCCCGGCTGATGGTCGGCAGGATGGCCCGCAGCTCGTTGGGACGGCTGCCGGGCAGGAGCGCGATCGTCGGCCGGTCGGGCTCGAAGCCCACCTGCGCCAGAATCTCCTCGCGCGACGGACCAGCCACCTCCAGATCGAGCAGCGGGTGGCCGACGAAACGGACCGGGATGCCGGCCTCACGGTAGATGGCTTCTTCGAACGGAAAGATGACCAGGGCGCGGTCGGTGAACCGCTTCATCTCGCGAAGACGGCTTCGCCTCCAGGCCCACACCTGCGGACAGATGTAGTAGACGACCGGCACGCCCAGCCGGTGCAGCGTCGAGGCCAGGCGGAAATTGAAGTCCGGAAAATCGATGACGACCAGGGCGTCCGGTCGGTTCGCCCGCGCGTGGGCGACCAGCATCTGCTGCATGCGCCACGCGCGCGGCAGCACGCGAAGCGCCTCGACCAGGCCCGTCACCGCCAGCCCTCGGTAGTCGCCCACCAGTTCTGCGCCCGCGGTCCGCAGCCGCTCGCCTCCAAGTCCGGTGACCCGGATGTCCGGCCGCAGCCGCCTGAGTTCCGTCGTCAACGCGCCGGCGTAGAGATCGCCCGACGCCTCGCCGCACGAAATCATCACGCTGGCCATGATGTGGGGCCGCTACGGCTCTTCGGTGGGTGTCTTCGGAGACCCGGCCTCGATCGCCGCCAGACGCCGCTCCAGGTCCGCGACGGCCTTCTTCAGTTCGGGGAGTCGACGGAACACGGCCGACGACTTGAGCCAGTCGCGATTGTCGATCGCCGGGTAGCCGGAAACAAACGAACCGGCCGGCACCGAGTTCGGAATTCCGCTCTGCGCCGTGGCCCGGGTGCCCGCGCCGATCTCGAGGTGTCCCGCCACGCCGACCTGACCGCCCAGCATGACCGAATCGCCAATCGTGGTGCTGCCGGCGATCCCGACCTGGGCCGCGAGCATCACGTGGTGGCCAACGTGGACGCCATGGGCGATCTGGACCAGGTTGTCGATCTTGGTTCCCGATCCAATTCGCGTCTCGCCGACCGCCGGTCGATCGATGGTAGTGTTGGCGCCGATCTCCACATCATCCTCGATGACGACGCTGGCCACCTGCGGGATCTTCTGGTAGGTCCCGTCCGGTCTCGGCGCGAACCCGAATCCGTCACTCCCGATCACCGCGCCGTTCTGGACGATCACGCGGTGGCCCAGGCGGCAGCGCTCGCGGATCGAGACGAGAGAGTGAATGACGCAGTCGTCACCCACGTGCACGCCGGGATAGATGACCGCGTGCGAGTGAATGACGGTGCGGTCGCCGACGACCACTCCTGAGCCGATCGTCGCAAACGGTCCAATCGACACGTCCTTGCCAAGCGTCACGTCGGACGCGAGCACGGCATGCGTCGAAACGCCTGGCAGCACACGATCGTCCGGAGCGAGCAGGGTCGCCGCGTTCGCGAAGGCGAGGTAGGGATCAGGCGTGCGCAGCGTCGCACAGGGCGCGGCCGGGCCGTCGATGCCGACGATCACCGCAGACGCTCTCGTGGCGGCAAGCGAAGATGTGTATTTTCTGTTGGCGAGAAACGACACGTCGCCCGGGCCCGCTTCGTCGAGCCCGGCCACGCGCCCCACGGTGACGCTTCCGTCACCGTCGAGGCGACAGCCAAGACGGTCAGCCAGTTCGCGCAGTGTCAAATCGCAAAATTATAGCACGGGCTTCACAGCCGTCATCCGCTCCACGAAGGTCGCCAGATGTCGCAGGTTGAGCCGTGCGGCCACGTCGGCGGCGAGGGCGTCACGCGCGTCGGCCTCCAGCCCGGCGCACACGCGCAACTCCGTCATCTCAGCACTTCGCACGTAGGTCCAGTCCACGCGCGCGAGCCCGTGGCGCGCCCCCATCGCCGAGAGGAAATGCCCGATCATCCGGAACGAGAAGTAGTAGGTCGGCAGATTCGGACCCGGGATGGCCGTCAGCGGCAGGAAGGCCAGAAATCCGCATGCGTCGATGATCATCCACACGAGGTGACGGCGCGCGTCTCGCCGCAGCGAGGCCATCACGATCGTTGACGCCTCGGCTCCGCTCAGGTCGTCAGGATGATGCACCGTCGCCGAGGCCTGGGTCCGCAGATGCCACAGCAGGCGCTGTTCGGCCACGCGTTCGGCGAC
This sequence comes from Acidobacteriota bacterium, assembly GCA_026393755.1. Lineage (NCBI taxonomy): Bacteria > Pseudomonadati > Acidobacteriota > Acidobacteriota bacterium. The sequence continues at coordinate 28,107 of JAPKZO010000006.1, read as the reverse complement.
CCACGCCACTACGCGGTCGCGCACCCGCTGGGCCCACGTCCGTTCGGACGCCTCGTGCGCGTGTTCGTAGCGCCGTTGCCGCTCGCTCTCGACGTAGAGGATGGTCCGATGAAAGCCTTGTGCGATTCGACCGCGCAGGCCTCCCGCCTTGCCGACCGCCTGGACAGCCGTCTGCGCCTCGACCTCACAGTAGAGTTCGTAGCCCTGCGAACCGACGGGCACGAGGTGGATATCGATGCCGGGGCCGTTCATCACCTGTCGCCGAATACCTCCGCCTGAAAGCGGAAGATTGACGCTCCGCGCTTCCAGGCCTCGCGCGGTAAGCCCGCCTTCACACACGTCTGCGCCAGGAAGGTGTCGCGGTCCCACCCCCATTCGGTGGCCACCTGAGGCAGCAGCAGCCCTCGATGCCAGTGCTGTTCGACGATCAGGCCGTCTCGCCCGACCTCGATGTCGGCCGGACTCGTCACCGGTTCGACTGGCGTCAGCACGGAGATTTCGATGTCGATCTCGGGGAGTTCGGCGGCGGTCACGGCAGCAAACCGGGGATCGCCGGTCGCGGCCGACACCGCGCATCGCGGCACGGCAATACCGAGAGGCTGTGCACCATCGGGATAACCGATGCAGCCTCGCAGTTCGCCGTCGTGGTGCAGGGACACAAATACTCCGCACCGCCGCTCGAAGACACCGTCCGAACTTGCTGATGCCTGCGGCCTGCCGGCCAGTTGGTCGGCAATGGCCTGGCGCGCCACATCGAGCAGGCTGCGCCGTTCTTGCGCCGTCAACGGTGTGGTCATCGCGGAACTGCCTCCCCCCCGCGCGATGCGGACAGCGTGCCCAGCACCGCGGCCAGATACCCGACGACGGAGCTCTTGTCGCCTGAGACATCGCCAGAATCGGCGTACTTCATCACGCGGGCATCCGCTGCTCCCATGCCACGCGCCGCGAGCATCACCGTCACGATGGGCCCGCCGCCGCAGGCGTGATCCGGGAACTTGGCGAGCGCACGCCCCAGCGTCTCGGGATCAAATCGATTGATCGCATCGACGACCACGGCGTCGAGCCGCGCCGCGTCGGCCGCGCGGTGAAAATGCGAGAGATCGCTGCTCGCGACGAGCAGCGCACGACGGGTCGGCAACGCCTCCACGATGGCGTCGGCGAGCCGGCTGATGGTCGCCGGCGTCTGGTGTCCCATCACGAGCGGCACGATCGGCGTCTCTGGGAGCACGCGCTGCAGAAACGGCAACTGCATCTCCAGCGAGTGCTCGCGCAAGTGGGCGGCCGCCCGATCGTGCACCGCGGGCGAGGCCGCCGCGATCGCCTCCGCATCGACCTCCGAGATCACGACCCGTCCCAGCGGCGTCTCGAACGATCCGGTTCGCTGAATCGCCACGCCTTCGAATCCGACGTAGTGGGAGGGTCCGATCAGCACGGCGACATCATAGGCGCGGCCGGCAACCGCCTTGTAGGCATGTGCCGCGACAGATCCGGAATACATGAGTCCGGCGTGCGGAACGACGAGACCGACGATGTCGCCATCGACCGCGTGGGGGACCTGGCCGAGACACCGATCGATGTCCTGCGCGAGCACGTCGGGCCGTCCCGCGTACCACGTCCCAGCCACGGCGGCGCGCCTGATTGGTTGCGGCATCGTCAAGCTGAATGTTAGCATCGGCCATGCCCGACCGGCGAGACGACTTCGCGATCCGCCACGTCGCCTCGCTGGCCAGGCTCCAACTGACCAGAGACGAAGAAGTCCTTTATGCCAGGCAGCTTGGCGATATCCTGACGTACGCCAGACAACTTCTCCTGTTCGATACCGCCGCCACAGCGTCGACGCCGCCAGCTGGCGCGGCGCCCATGTCGCTGCGGGAGGACTGCGTTCGGCCGCCGGTCGAGCGCGAGGCCGTGCGCGGCGGCGCGCCCGATCGCAAAGACGACGAGGGCCTGTTTCGCGTCCCCAGGGTGATCGGCTGATGCCCGATCCCTGCTGGACCGCGACGTCAATCCGCGCGTCGTTTGTCAGCGGTGACCTGTCGGCCGCCGACGTCTGTGAAACGGCTCTGGCGCGTATCAGCGCCGGCAATCAGACGATTGGTGCCTTCCTGTCGGTCAATGCCGAGGGCGCGCGAGAGCGCGCCGCGGAGCTCGACCGCGCCCCCGATCGCGGCGCGTGCGGTGCGCTTGCCGGCGTGCCCATCGCGGTCAAGGACAACCTCTGCACGAAGGGCCTGCCGACCACGGCGGGTTCACGCATGCTGGAGGGTTATCGCCCGCCGTACACCGCCACCGCGGTGGCCCGTCTCGAAGCCGCCGGCGCCATCGTCATCGGCAAGACCAATTGCGACGAATTCGCCATGGGATCGTCGAACGAGCACTCGGCCTTTGGTCCGGTTCGCAATCCGTGGGCACTCGATCGCACGCCCGGCGGATCGAGCGGCGGATCGGCCGCGGCCGTGGCGGCCGGGATGGCGCCGGTCGCGCTCGGATCTGACACAGGCGGATCGGTGCGGCAGCCGGCGGGATTCTGCGGACTGGTGGGGATGCGCCCGACGTATGGCCGCGTGTCCCGGTACGGGCTCGTGTCGTTCGCCTCATCGCTCGATCAGATCGGCCCGCTTGCGTCCACCGTTGCCGACGCGGCCCTCGTGCTCCAGACGATGGCCGGCCACGATGATCTGGATGCGACAGCGTCGCGTGAGCCCGTGCCAGACTGGGCGTCCGGGCTGACTGGCGACATCCGCGGATGCCGAATCGGCGTGCCAGCCGCGCTGCTCGGCGAGGGTGTCGATTTGGAAGTTGCTCGCGCGATCACCGGCGTCGGCGCCGTGCTGCGCGATCGGGGTGCCAGCGTCATCGACGTGGCCCTCCCGCATTCGGGCCTGGCCATCCCGGTCTACTACGTGATCGCGACGGCCGAGGCCAGCTCCAATCTCGCGCGCTATGACGGAGTCCGCTACGGATATCGCGCGGCCCGGGTCGGATCACTCCGCGAGATGTACGAGCGATCGCGCGACGAGGGATTCGGGGCAGAGGTCAAGCGCCGCATCATCCTGGGCACGTTCGTGCTGAGTGCCGGGTACTACGACGCGTTCTATCTCAAGGCCCAGCAGGTGCGTCGCGTCATCACCGCCGAACTGGAGTCGGTGCTGACCCGGTGCGATGCGGTGATGCTCCCGACCAGTCCGACGGCCGCCTTTCTCCTCGGCGAACGCGTGGACAACCCTCTTCAGATGTACCTCGCCGATGTCTTCACCGTCGGGTCGTCGCTGGCCGGACTGCCGGCCATCTCGATCGCGGGAGGATTCACGGAATCCGGCCTGCCCATCGGCGTCCAGTTGATCGGCCGGCGATACGACGAGGCGGGGTTGTTTCGCGTGGCCGACGCGTACGAACGGGACACCCGGTGGATCGAACGCCGGGCGCCCGTCTGCGACTGCCGGAATGACCGCGCCACCGTTGACGAGAGGGGCCGGTCTTAGGCTCGAGGCGGCGCGACTGCCGGACGCGCAAGCAGCTTCGCGAGCCCCCACACCACCAGCACCGCCAGCACGACCGGAACCAGCGGCAGCAGCACGGCGAAAATCGCGGCGATGCCAAGGCCCAGCAGCACGACGATCCCGACGATTGCCAGAATCGGCAGCAGCAGAACGCCGAACGCGAGTCTGAAGACCACGCCCACGATTCGGAACGGGAGGAAGGCGAGCCAGAACACGACGTGGAAGACGGCGGCAATCAGTCCGAGCACAAGCGCGATCCCCATGAGGACTGCGCCGATCATCAGCAATGCGAACACGGGGCCTCGCTTCCTGGCCGCATCTACGCGCAGCCACCGTGGATGCCCCGCGACACGTGCGGCGGCATCCCCGTTATCTGGATCTTACGAGGCTGGGGCCCGATTGGTTTCGTAGAAGTGGCGACGAGATCAAGGTGCGGGACGGAATCCCTTCAACCGATCCGTCACCCCACGCGGTGTGGAGGAGGGCAAGTACTGGGCCGGCCGGCCCAGCGCCTCGTCCAGACTTCGGACGGTCATCGTCGCCGGACCGCTCTTGCGGAGCTTGAAGAGATCGAGCGTCAGGCACGCGCCGACGAGCAGCAACAGCACGAAAACCGCGCCGCTGGCGGTTCCCTGAACAAGCGCGCCGAGCGAATTGAGGAGGTCGGAGGGACTCACGCCACACTCTTCGGGGGAGCCTGCGGGGGCTTGTGATCGGGAAGATCGTAGTGGATGAAGCCCAGGCGGACTTCTTCCATAGCCACGCGCTCGGCCTTGTGCGGCAGGCCCGGCGCGGTCTCGGAGTCAATACCCGCGAGCGTCAGACGATTCAAGGCTCCCCGGCGGAGCTGCTTGGCACGCTGCGCGGCGATATCGACGAACAGGAATCGCCGCTGCAAGGGCTCAACGGCAAAGCGCGCATCAGCCTGTGGAGGCGGAGGTGGTGTCGTTCCCGGATCAAGTATCTCATTCACAACAGTCAAGCGTACCTTACGGAACCTGCCGGACGCAAGCACGACGGGGAACGGGCTGGACTGGCACGGGATCCGTGGAGACCAAACCCGTCCCCCGAACGCGAACTAGGCCGAGACCTTCACCTGGATTTGCTTCGGCTTGGCCTCTTCCTTCATCTGCAGCGTGATGGTCAGCACGCCGTTCCTGTAGTCGGCCGAGACCTTCTCGGTGTCCACCGTCTGCGGCAGCGAGAACGTACGGCTGAACGTGCCGTAGACGCGCTCGATCCGGTGGTACTGGTCGTCGGTCACCGCCGCGTCCATCTTCTTCTCGCCCTTGATGGTCAGCGTGCTGTTCTCGACGGTGATTTCGATCTCATCCTTGCTGAGATCGGGCAGCTCCGCTTTGATGACGATCTCTTCCTTGCCCTTGTTGTAGATGTCGACGGCCGGCACCCACATTCCACGGCGCATCACGTCATCGTCAGCGCCCCTGTAGAACTCGTTGAAGACGCGATTGACGCGATCCTGCATCGCACTGAATTCACGAGACGGTTCCCAGCGAACGAGTGTCATGACATTACCTCCTGTTGAAAATCGGTTGTCGCCGGCCAACAACCCCTGAGCTTCAGTCGCCCGAGAGTCACTTCGTCAGCCAGCTGGGAGTACTCTACCCCACATCTGCGTCTGTGTCAAATATATTATATGATATGTTAACACTCATATGTTGGTGAAGAACGCAGTTCGCCGTGTGCGGCAGAGCTTTCTGCTGGCAGCGCCCAGGGAATGTCAGGACGGGCTGCGAAACAGGCTGCTGGCCCGCGATGCCGCCTCTCGGGTATCCTGATCGGACCCGGGGGCGGCAGACCCTGCCGCTCGGTTCAGGATCCGGTGCCGGCTCCTGCAGACAAATCCCGACTCGTGTTCTCGAGGTTGACGATCAATGGCGACATATAGGATCGCGTGGCTGCCTGGTGATGGTGTTGGCGTAGACGTGCTCGACGCGACGCGGATCGTGCTCGACCGCCTGAAGCTCGACGCCGAGTACATTCACGGCGATATCGGCTGGGAGTTCTGGTGCGCCGAGGGCGACGCGTTTCCGGCGCGGACGATCGAACTGTTGAAGCACGTGCGGGCGGCGCTGTTTGGCGCCATCACGTCGAAGCCGGTCAAGACGGCCGAAGCTGAACTTGCGCCTGCCCTGCGCGGTACAGGGCTCGTCTATCGCTCTCCGATCGTCAGAATGCGACAGCTGTTCGATCTCTATCTCTGCCTCCGGCCGTGCAAGGCATATCCCGGCAATCCGCTCAACTTCAAGGACGCCATCGATCTGGTGGTCTTCCGCGAGAACACGGAGGATTTGTACTCGGGTGTCGAGTTCAATCCGGTCCCCGATGAACTGGCGGCGGCGCTGACGAAGCTCTCCAAGCCGTTCGCGCATTTTGCCGGACTCAAGGGCGACGAGTACGCCGTGTCGTGCAAGATCAACACGCGGAAGGGCTCGGAGCGCATCATCGAGGCGGCGTTCGCGTTCGCCCGCCAGCACGGGCGCAAGAAGGTCACGGTCGTGCACAAGGCGAATGTCGTGCGTGCGACTGACGGCATGTTCCTGGAGATCGCCAAGGACGTGGCGGCGCGCTATCCGGAGATCATCTTTGACGAAGCCAACGTCGATGCGATGACGATGTGGCTGCTGAAGAACCCGTTGAACTACGACGTGCTGGTGGCCCCGAATCTCTACGGCGACATCATTTCGGATCTGTGCGCGCAGATGGTCGGCGGCCTCGGCTTCGGCTGTTCGGCCAACATCGGCGACACGCTCGGGGTCTTCGAGCCGTCGCATGGTTCCGCGCCGAAATACGCGGGGCTGTACAAGGTCAATCCGATCGCGACGATCCTGACGGCCAAGATGATGCTGGACTGGCTGGGTGAGAAGGAGATGGCCGCGCGGTTGGAGCGCGCTACCGCCCTCGTCATCAAGCAGGGCCGCGTTCGCACCTACGACATGGGCGGCACCGACACGACACTCGAAATGGGTGAGGCCATCGCGAGGGAACTGTAGCCGCCCGCGCCGCTCGCCGGCCCTGAGCAGCTTCCGGAAGGGCGTCCTGCGTGAGCGTACGTCTTTGGGTACAATAGCGCCCAGAGATGATCTCTGGATGCATGATGGCCAAGGTCCTGCTACACGAAGTCGGTTTGCGTGACGGGTTGCAGATCGAAGAGCAGACGGTCCCGACCGATCGCAAACTTCAATGGATCGATCAGCTCGCCGCCTCCGGCCTGGACATGATCCAGGTGGGCTCGTTCGTGAATCCGCAGAAGATGCCACAGATGGCGGACACCGACGACCTGTTCCGCCGGCTCGCAGCGCCCGGCCGTCGGCGCCCGGGCGTGGTCTACACGGGACTGGTGCTCAACGAGAAGGGCCTCGAGCGAGGACTCGCCTGCGGCGTCGACTACTTCTGTATGGGCGTCTCGGCCAGTGATACGCACAGCCGGAAGAACACCGGCATGGGCACGACAGAGGCGACCGATCGGATCATCGCGATGGGCCGCCGGACGGTGGCCGCAGGCCGGGGGGTTCAAGTGTCGGTGCAGTCGGCCTTCGGCTGCGGCTTTGAGGGCCTTGTCCCGCAGGAACGCGTCCTCGGCATTGTTGCGCGTTTCCTCGACGCGGATTTGACGACGGTCAGTCTGGCGGACACCGCCGGACACGCCAGTCCGGCCCAGGTCCAGGATCTGTTTGGCGCCGTCGGCGCGCTCGACTCCCGAATCTCGATGGTCTGCCACTTCCACGACACATACGGCCTCGGGCTCGCCAATGCGTACGCGGCCTGGACGGCGGGCGTGACGTGCTTCGAGTCGGCGTTCGGCGGCCTGGGAGGCTGTCCGTTCGCGGCCGTGGCGGCCGGCAACATCTGCACCGAAGATCTCGTGCACCTGTTCCACCGAATGCACGAGCGGCGCGACGTCCTGCTCGAGCCGATCGTGAGCGTGGCGAACGATGCCGCACAGTTCTTCAAACGGGCCCTTCCCGGCAGGATTCACACAACCGGTCCGATCCCGGGCGGCCAGGCCTGCTGAGGGAAGATTGAGGTCAGGCAAGGACATTTCATGAAGCTGCTCGACGGCATCCGCGTGCTCGACCTGACCAACGTGCTCTCCGGCCCGTTTGCGACGCTGCATCTGGCGCTGTCAGGCGCGGAGGTCATCAAGGTCGAGCATCCGGAAGGCGGCGACCTGGCGCGCAAACTCGGCAATGTGCCTGCGCTTAACCAGAAATTGATGGGCACGAGCTTTCTGGCGCAGAACGCCAACAAGCGGTCGCTGACGCTCAATCTGAAGCTCGAGGAGGCGCGCGAGATCTTTCGCGCGCTCGCGAAATCCTCCGACGTCGTCGTGGAGAACTTCCGGCCCGGCGTGATGGACCGGCTGGGCCTCTCGTTCGCCTCGCTGCGCGAGGTCAATCCCCGGCTCATCTATTGCGCCATCTCGGGATTCGGCCAGGACGGCCCCGACGCCTTGAAGCCCGCGTACGACCAGATCATTCAGGGCCTCAGCGGTGTGATGGACGTCAACGGCGACGAGCGCCTGCATCCGCTGCGTTGCGGCTTCCCGGTCTGCGACACCATCGGCGGCATCAATGCGGCGTTCGCCATCATGGGTGCGCTGTACCATCGCGAGCGCACCGGCGAAGGCCAGTTCATCGACATCGCGATGCTCGATTCCGTGATGCCGTTTATGGCGTGGGTGGCCGCCAATCTGCTGATCGGAGGCCAGCCGCCTGTGCCCATGGGCAACGACAACTTCACCGCGGCGCCGTCAGGGGTGTTTGCGACGCAGGATGGCCGCATCAATATCGCCGCCAATCAACAGGAGCAATGGGAATCGGTCTGCGACGTGCTGGGCGTGCCGGAGTTGAAGACCGACGATCGCTTCCAGAAACGGGACATCCGCAAAGCCAACCGCAAGGCGCTCACGCCGCTGCTCGAAGCGCGGCTCACCGAGCGGCCGGCCGCGTACTGGATCGAGATGCTCAACAAGAGGGGCGTCCCGTCGGGCGAAATTCTGAGCCTGGAGGACGCGTTGAATGCGCCGCAGATCGCGCACCGGGGGACACTCCAGGAGGTGTCCGTGCCGGGCGTTGGGACGGTCAAGCTGTTCGGCCTGACGGCAAGATTCGAGAAGACACCCGGGACCATCGATTCGCCGCCGCCCCGCCTGTCGGAGCACACCGAGGAGATTCTCATGAGCCTCGGCTACTCCGCCGACGAGATTGCGGCATTCCGGAAGAAGGGAGTCGTCTGACGTATGGGGATGACGGTTGCGCAGAAAATCCTGGCAAGGGCCTCCGGCCTCGCCTCGGTCACGGTCGGTGACGTGGTCGAGCCGGCGGTCGATCTGGCCATGTCGCATGAGAACACGGCGCTGGTCATCAATCAGTTCGCCGAAGTCTTCGAGGGCACTGGCCTCGCGCCGGCCGTCTGGGACCCGAATCGCATCGCGGTGATCTTCGACCATCGGGTGCCCGCCGAGTCGGCCAAGACGGCCACCAATCAGAAGAAGGTCCGCGAATTCGTCGGCGCGCACCGCATCACGAAGTTCCACGACGTCCGGGGCGACACCGGCGGCATCTGTCACCAGGTGCTGGCCGAGGAAGGCTACGACCGGCCTGGCTACCTGATTGTCGGCGCCGACAGCCATACGACGAGCCACGGCGCGTTCGGCGCGCTGGCCTTCGGCGTGGGCGCGACAGAATTGGCATCCGTGTGGGCGCTCGGACGCGCAGTCAACATCCAGGTGCCGGCCACCATCAAGGTGGTGGCGCGCGGAGGGTTCAGCCGTCACGTCACGCCGAAGGATCTGATCCTCCACCTCATCGGACTGCTGACTGCTGAAGGGGCGAACTTCAAGGTGATTGAATTCCACGGCGACGGGATCACGAACATGTCGATGTCGGGCCGCCTGGTGCTCTGCAACATGTCGGTCGAGGCGGGCGCCACGTCGGGCATCGTGCCGGCCGACGCCGAAACGGTGCGCTACCTCCGCGACGAAGCCGGGGTCACCGATCCGCTCGATCTCGTCCAGCCGGATCCGGACGCGACCTACGACCGAATCGTCGAGATCGATGTCTCGACGCTCGAGCCGCAAATCGCCTGCCCGCACACGGTCGACAACGTGAAGGGCGTGGGCGCGGTCGCCGGCACGACGGTGCACCAGATCGTGATCGGTTCCTGCACCAACGGCCGGCTCGATGATCTGGAGGTAGCCTCCAAACGGCTCAAGGACCGGAAGGTGGCGCAGGGCGTGCGCATGCTGGTGTTCCCGGCATCCTGGAAGATCTACAAAGAGGCGATGCGCCGAGGTTATCTCGCGAATCTGATCGAGGCGGGCGCGGTGGTCATGAACCCAGGGTGCGGCTGCTGCCTGGGCGTGCACCAGGGGGCGCTCGGCGACGGCGAAACGGCACTATCGACCACGAACCGGAACTTCAAGGGCCGGATGGGCAACCCGACGGCCAACGTCTATCTGTGCTCGCCGGCGGTCGCAGCCGCGAGCGCCATCACCGGCGTCGTTACCGATCCGCGCGTGGGAGACTGAACATCATGGCAACGGTGGTCTACCGAACAGGCGATGACGTATCGACCGACACGATCTATCCGGGCCGCTTCATGGCGACGGTGCTGCCGGCCGAAACGCCGCAGTTCTGCTTTGCCGACGACAAGGCGTTCAACGGAGCGCTCCAGAAGAGGGCGTTCGCGCCAGGCAGCGTCATCGTCGCCGGCCAGAACTTCGGCTGTGGGTCCTCGCGCGAACAGGCAGCCTCCACGCTCAAGGGACACGGCCTTGTCGTGGTCGCCCGCGGCTTCGCGCGGATTTTCCTGCAGAACTCGTGCAACCTCGGAGTGCCCACAGTCATCTGTCCGTCGATCGAAGCCGATCTGGGAGACGAACTCGACATCACAGCCACCGCGGTCCGCAATCTGACGAAGGGCCGCGACTTCCCCATCCTCCCGCTACCGCCCGCGCGCCAGGCCATCATCGACGCCGGGGGCCTGATCGCCTACACGCGGAGAAGGCTGGTGGGGAAATAGCGGGATCGGGGATTCGGTAGCCTCCGCCTGACGTCTCGTGCGATCATGATCGGGTATGCGCCAGATCGATACGATGCTGCCGCTTGACGACGTCAAGGATCTGGCCGACGAGGTCCAGCGGTTATTCGCGGATCTGGACCGCGCACGGCCGCTTGATCGGCGTCTGCAGCCCGGCGTGTTCTCACCGACGCTCGACGCGCTGGAGACGGCGGATGCGGTCGAAATCGTCGCCGATTTGCCCGGCGTCGCGATCGAAGATATCCGGGTGCTGCTGAAAGACGATATCGTCCTGATCGTCGGCGGGAAGATGCCGTCGGATCCCGGCGATCGGACCGCCGCGAGTTTTCACCTCGTCGAACGCGACTTCGGCCGCTTCGCGCGCGCCGTTCGCGTGGGGGGCGCGCTCGATGCCAGCCGGGCGTCCGCCACGCTGGGCAATGGCGAACTGCGCGTCCGGATCCCGAAGATCGAAAACCGCCGCGGCCGGGACATCATCGTGCCGGTCACGCGCGCACCAAGCGCATGAAAATTCTGTTCATCGGCGATGTCGTCGGGCGGCCGGGCCGGGACTTGATCCGGCGGGGAGTGCCCCTCATCGTCGATCGGTTCGGGATCGACCTGACGATTGCCAACGTGGAGAATGCCGCAGCCGGTGCCGGCATCACCAGGGATAGCGGCGATGCGCTGCTCTCGTACGGCGTCGACGTGATGACCACTGGCAACCACGTGTGGGACAAGCGGGAGGCGCTCGCCTATATCGGCGCCGAACCGCGGCTGCTCCGTCCGCTGAACATGTCGGCCGAAGCGCCGGGGCGGGGCTCCTTCGTGGCGCGTGCGTCCAACGGCATGATGGTCGGCGTCATCAACGCGATGGGACGCGTGTTCATGCCGCCGGTCGACAACCCGTTCCCCGCGGTCCTTGCCGAAGTCGAACGATTGCGGCAGGAGTGCCGGTTTGTGATTGTCGACGTTCACGCCGAGGCCTCGGCCGAAAAGGTCGCGATGGGATGCTACCTGGCGGGCAAGGTGACAGCCGTGGTCGGCACCCACACGCACGTGCCGACCGCCGACGCCCGTGTACTCGAAGGCGGCACGGCGTACGTCACCGACGTGGGCATGACCGGTCCGCACGACTCGATCATCGGCGTGCAGAAGGCGGCGGCGCTCTCGCGTTTTCTCACGGGTCTGCCGGCGCGACTGGAGCCGGCGAGCGAGGGTCTGCGCTTCCAGGCAGTGATCATCACGGCGAATGACCAGAGCGGCCACGCCGAGGCGATCGAGCGGCTTGACTGGACACTGGACGAGATCATCAGCGCGGGCCGCGACGACGACCGGGACCGCGACGAAGAGTAGCTCCGACCCATGAGCGATCTGTTTGACTTGCCGTTTGACGAAGACGACGACCCCGATCCGCTGGAGGAAGCTGGCGAGATCGAACGGCCGCCCCGTGTCTTCACGGTGACGGAGGTGACCGCGGAGGTCCGCAACCTGATGGAGTCGGCGTTTGCCGAGGTCTTCGTCGAGGGCGAGATTTCGAACTGCCGCCCGTGGACGACGGGCCACGTGTACTTCACGCTGAAGGATCGGTCGGCGCAACTGAAGGCCGTGATGTGGAAGTCGGCCGCCCGGCTCGTCAGGTTCAAGCTCGAAGATGGCCTGCAGGTCGTGGCCCGCGGACGCCTGACGGTGTACGAGGCCAAGGGCGAGTATCAACTGGTCTGCGACCGGATCGAGCCGAAGGGCCTCGGGGCCCTGCAACTGGCACTCGAACAGTTGAAGCGGCGGCTGCAGGCCGAAGGGTTGCTCGACGCGGCCCGCAAGCGTCCCCTCCCGACTCTGCCGCGCAAGATCGGCATCGTGACGTCGATCGATGGCGCCGCCCTGCGCGACATCATCAAGGTGCTCGGCCGCCGGTACCCGAACGCACACCTGGTGATCGCGCCGACGCGCGTGCAGGGCGAGGGGGCGGCCGAGGATATCGCGCGCGCGCTCGGCAATGTCGGGCGAGTTGAGGGCGTCGACGTCGTGATTGTCGGGCGTGGAGGGGGTTCGATCGAAGACCTGTGGGCGTTCAACGAGGAACCCGTCGCCCGCGCGATCGCCGCCTGCCCGGTCCCGGTGATCTCGGCTGTCGGCCACGAAGTGGACGTGACACTGTCGGACCTGGTGGCCGATCGGCGGGCGCCTACACCCTCGGCCGCCGCCGAAGTGGTGGTGGCCGCGAAGAACGAGTTCGTCGGCCACATCGATGCGCTGGCCGATCGGCTCGCCTCTGCCATCACCCGCCGAGCGCAGGACAGCCGTCACGTGCTGCAGCGGATCGAGGGACGGCCGGCGTTTGCAGGCTTTCGGTCGCGGCTCGCGTTGCGCGGCCGCCACGTCGCCGAACTGCTTGGCGATCTGCAGCGGGCGGGCCGCGGCACGATTGCCCGGCGAATGCGCGCCTATCAACTGCTGCGCGATCGCCTCGACGCGCTCGATGTCAGGCGCACGCTCGCCCGCGTGCAGAAGCACCTCGCCGTGGCCGACGCGAAGCTGGCCGCCGGCATCACGAACCGGTACCACGCCGCCGACGTCGCATTCGGCGCACTCGCGGCCCGGCTCGACGCCCTGAGTCCGCTCGCGGTGCTCGGCCGCGGGTATGCGGTCTGCTGGGATGCCACGCGAGGAGCCATCGTCGTCGACGCGGCCTCGGTTGCAACGGGAACCGGCGTACGGGTGACGCTCCACAAAGGCGAGCTCGCGTGTGTCGTCACCGGACGCACGCTGGCTGGCCAACCGGACTCGGGGACGTAGTTATCGGGCGGCGGGTCGGGCGGCGGGTCGGGGAATGGTTGTGTGCCTGGGATCGCCGGGGCGGTCCGAATAGAGGCTGGGTCTCTTGACCCAGCGATCAGGGAGCAGGGATGGACGTCAAGATCAAGGATTTCGAAGCCGCCATCGCCGAACTGGAAGGCATCGTCAAGAAACTCGAAGATGGCGATCTGGCGCTCGAGCAGTCGCTCGAACTCTACGAGCGCGGCGTGCGACTCTCGCGATACTGCCACGGCCGACTCGAAGAAGCGGAGCGGCGCATCGAGATCCTCGGCGAGCGCGGCGATTTGCAGCCTGCTCCACCCGGGCTCGCCGCGGTGACCGACGATGACGATCCGCGGGCGGCGCGAGCGGATCGGGACGAGAGGGGGCGATAATCGTGACTGCGACCGTTCCCGTCGCGCTGCGCGACTACCTCGTTTCGCTCCGAAGCGACGTCGAGCGCGAGCTGAGCGCGGTGCTTCCCGGCAGCCCGACCTGCCCGGCCGTCATCGCCGACGCGATGCGCTACAGCGTGTTCGCCGGCGGCAAGCGCTTCCGGCCGATCCTCGTGCTGGCGGCGGCCGACGCCGTTGCGCCCGACACACCCGCGACACAGACACTGGCGATGCCGGCGGCATGCGCGATCGAGATGATCCACACGTACTCGCTCATCCACGACGACCTGCCCGCCATGGACAACGACACGATGCGGCGCGGCAAGCCGACGCTGCACGTCGTCTGCGGCGAGGGCATGGCGATTCTGGCGGGAGACGCCCTCCTCGCAGAGGCGTTCGCGCTGCTCGCCAGGCTGCCGGTCGATGCCGGCGACGGGGTCGTCGCGCTTCGCAAGCTTGCCGCGATCAACCGCATCGCCGAGGCGGCAGGTTCAATTGGCATGGTCGGCGGTCAGGCGATTGATCTGCTGGCCGCGGGACACGCCGCTGATCGGTCGGCGATGGATGCCGACGGCCTGCGCGACATGCACGCACGCAAGACCGGCGCGCTCATCCGCGCGTCGGCCGTCGCGGGCGCCATCATGGCCGGTGGATCACCCGAGCACATTGCCGCCATCGATCAGTACGCCACGGGCCTCGGTCTCGCGTTCCAGATCGTCGACGATGTGCTTGATGTTGTCGGAGATCGCGGGGAGCTCGGCAAGACCGTAGGCAAGGACGCGGCCGCCAACAAACCAACATACCCGGCGATGTTCGGCCTCGACGAATCGACGCGTCTCGCCCGCGAGGCCGCCGATACGGCCGTCGCCGCGCTCGCTGGCGCGCATCTGCGCGGCCACCGCCTCGCCGAGATCGCCCGGTGGGTCGTCTCGCGGACGTCGTAGTCTCCGAGACCACTTGAGCGAATGTGATCGGTGAGGCGTTTCTGATGGTAGGGGCACGGCATGCCGTGCCCTTGCGGGTTTCACGATTCCGGGTTGCAAGACGAAACAGTTGCCAGCCACTATGGCCGCCAAGCCGCGATCGCGTCTGGATGTTCTGCTCGTCGAGCGCGGCCTGGTGACGTCGCGCGAGCGAGCCCGCGCCCTGATCCTCGCCGGCCGCGCGCGGGTGAACGGAGTCCCCGTCACAAAGGCCGGCGCCCCTGTTTCCATCGATGCGGTGGTCGAGATCGAAGGATCCGACATGCCGTGGGTCGGGCGAGGCGGCCTCAAGCTGGTGCACGCGCTCGACACGTTTCAGATCGATCCAAACGGGTGCGAGGCGCTTGACATCGGCGCCTCGACCGGCGGATTCACCGAGGTCCTGCTCAGCCGCGGGGCCGTCCGCGTGGTGGCGCTCGACGTCGGACACGGCCAGCTCGACTGGAAGATTCGGACCGATCCCCGCGTCGTCGTCCTCGAGCACCGCAACGCGCGGGAGATGGTGCGCGAGTGGCTGCCCGCGCCGGTTGACATCGTGACCATTGACGTTTCGTTTATCTCCCTCCGGCTGATCCTGCCGGCCGTGCCGGCGGTGATGAATCCCGGGGGGCAGATCCTGGCGCTCGTCAAGCCGCAGTTCGAAGCGGGCCGCGACGAAGTCGGCCGCGGCGGACTTGTGCTCGACACGGCCGTCCACGAGGCCGTCCTCGCGCGCGTCACCGACACGGCCACGGCGTGCGGCTTCACAAGAGTGGGGATGACGCCGTCGGCAATCACCGGTGCGACCGGTAACCAGGAGTACTTCCTGCACCTGCGGATTTCAGCCCGTCATTCCGGCGACTTGTCCCGCCGTAGCCCTGGCACGACGGTGGGGGCGAAGGCGGAAAGCCGGAATCCAGCCCAGGAACACAACCCAGTCTTGTAGAACCACATCAGCATCGGGCGCGCGGTGTAGAATCTGGTGCACGGAAGCTGCACATATGCCATCGGAGCAGAACGCGATTCACTCGTCGACGACGCAGAGCCCACCGCGCATCACTCGTGTCGGGATCGTCGCCAAGCCCGGACTGACCGAGACCGCCGTCGAATTGACGGCAGTGACGGCGTGGCTCGATGCGCGCGGCGTCGAATCGGTGGTGGAAGACGAGACCTCGATGATGGCCGACTTGAGGTCCAGACCGAGAGCGTCGCGCGACGATCTGCCACTCCGGGTCGATCTGATGCTGGTGTTCGGCGGAGACGGGACGCTGCTTGGCATGGCTGATCGGATTGCGCAAGCCGATCGCGAGATCCCGATTCGCGGCGTCAACTTCGGCACGCTGGGATTCCTCACCGAGATTTCGGCATCCGAACTGCTGCCGTCGCTCGAGGCCGCGCTCGACGGCACCGCGACGATTGAATCCCGCATGATGCTGCGCTCGCGGGTCGAGCGGGCGGGCCTGGTGCACGTCGATCGGATCGTGCTCAACGACGTCGCGGTCACCGGCGGATCGCTTTCCCGGATTGTCGAGTTCGAGGTATTCGTGAGCGGCGACTTCGTCGCCAGGTTCAACGCCGACGGCCTCATCATTTCGAGTCCAACCGGATCGACCGCGTACAACCTGTCGGCGGGCGGCCCCATCGTGCATCCGGCGGTCGATGCGATGGTGCTGAATCCCATCGCGCCGCATGCGCTCACCAACCGGCCGATTGTCATCCCAGCCAGTGCGGAAGTGGCCGTCCAGCCCGTGCTGCAGCGCCCGGGAGACGAGGCCTTCGTGACGTTCGACGGCCAGGCTGGTCTGCAGCTCGAGACCGGAGACGTCGTCCACATTCGGCGTGCGCGCCGGCCGATGCGCCTGGTGCGAGGGTCGGCCCGCAGCTACTACGAGGTCCTGCGCACAAAGCTGCGGTGGACCGAGAGGTAGCGCGCATGGACTTCTTCACGCTCATCGAAACGCGCTGCAGCGTCCGGGCCTACACCGACCAGCCAGCATCGAAGACGCGCAAGCCGCTCGCGGACCTCATCATCACGCCACCGGCGAAGTAGGACGAATCTCCAGCCGCGAATCAATCAGTACTCGCCCCGGCTAACGGCGGCGGGAGGCCGGCGGCACTCGCGCTGGGCTCTTGCGCGATGGCGGGTCGCCGCGCGTCAGCGTCGCTCTGGTCCGCTGGTCCCTGAAGAAATCGACCTGATACATCCGCACGTTGCGGTTGTGCTCGTCGAGCGTGGACGCGAAGGCATGCGAGCCGTCGTTGCGGCTGACAAAGTAGAGGTAGTCAACCGGGGCGGGCCGTACCGCGGCCTCAAGCGAGGCACGTCCGGGTGACGCTATCGGGCCGGGGGGAAGACCGGGATAGCGGTACGTGTTGTATGGCGAATTGAAGCTGAGATCCGCGTGGGTGAGATTGCCGTGATAGCGCCCAGCCCGCTCGAGGGCGTAGATGACGGTCGGATCGCACTGCAGTCCCATCCCCGCCCGCAGACGGTTCAGGTACACTGCCGCCACGCTCGCCCGCTCGTCCGCACGCGCCGTCTCCTTCTCGACCATTGACGCGAGAATCACAACCTCGCGCGGCGACATCCCGAGCGACACGGCGGCCTCGCGTAATGCTGGGGAGAAGACCGTCTCGAAGCGCGCCACCATCCTGCGGACCAGATCCGATGCTGTGGCGCGGCGCGGCAACGCGTAGGTATCGGGAAACAAGTAACCCTCGAGATCGCGTGCGGCCGGATCGAGACCTGAGACGAGAGCCACCTCGGTCGCCGCCGCGCTGAATCCGGAGGCCGGACCGAATCCCCCCGATTCGTACAAGCGCGCCATCTGGCGAATGGTCAGCCCTTCCGGAAATGTCAGCGACCGCATGTACACGTCGCCGCGGGCGATCTTGTGAATCACCTCGTCAGGTGTCATCTCGCGGTCGAACCGGTACTCGCCGGCCTTGAGGTGCGTCGCTTCCCCGCTTCGCCACAGCGCC
Organism: Acidobacteriota bacterium; assembly: GCA_026393755.1. Lineage (NCBI taxonomy): Bacteria > Pseudomonadati > Acidobacteriota > Acidobacteriota bacterium. The sequence goes on along the minus strand of JAPKZO010000006.1, from coordinate 10,425 downwards.
ACCCGCCACGTGAGCATGTCGCTCACGATACCGTTCTCCACAAACAGCCGGCCGATCGCCTGCTGTCCGGTCCCCGGCGACACATCGACGAACTGCTCCGCGCCCGGGTAGCCCTTGAAGGGCTCGCTCAGGCGCGCATAGCCTGGCACAACGTAGACCGCCAGCGCGCCACCAACGGCGAGCAACAGAAGAAGGATGATGACTCGTCGCATGATGATGGTATGCGCCGGGTCTCAAGACCCGGCCTCCAGTGTGAAATCCCTGGTCGGGGGCTGAAGGAGGACGGCTTCCGAAGCGGCCCCTCGAACCAAGCCGACAGCGTCAGTCTGCAAAATGCGCCGTAAGGGCCAAGACCGGTTGCGCGAATAGCGGGACCGTCAGGCCGGCGACGAGTCCCGGCAAGGCGTTTTTTGCCGGCTTACTTCTCCCCTCCATGCCCGTCCAGATACTCCTGCAGAATCACCGCGGCGGCTGCGGCGTCCAGCCGCAGTTTGCGCTTGCGCCAGTCGCGCTCCCGCATCGCCAGCAACCCGTCGGCCTCGTGGCTGGTCAGCCGCTCGCCCTGAAGGATAACCGTCCGCCCGGATCTCGCGCGCAGCAACTCCGCGAACAAGTGGACCCGGGGCGTCTGCTGATTGGCCGACCCGTCGAGCCGGCTCGGCAGGCCGACCACGACCAGGGGAATCGGCTCGTCGTCTTGCTCGAGCGCTGTCAGTTGATCCATCACCCGGGCGACCGCGACGGTCTGGTTCGCGCTTCCGGAAATCGTTCCGACGGGGCGCGCCAGCGTGCCGGTCGGATCGCTCACCGCAATCCCGATCCGACGCTCACCATAGTCGATGCCCAGGATCCGCATGCCAGCTCGAAGGGTACTACAGCCGGGGGCCCTGGCTGCCCACCGAAATACGGTACGCTATACTGCGAAGACGCCAACCGATATCGGGAAAATCACCGTGAAGTCAACCACTGTCGTTGTCCTGGCCGGCGCGATTGCACTCGGTGCGATCCACTGCGGACGCTCCGTTCCGGCAGAGAAATTCAAACAGAAGATGGTGATCCTCGGCTACGACGGCATGGACCCCGTGCTGACGGAGCGCTGGATCGCCGAAGGCCGGCTGCCGAATCTTGCGAAGCTGGCCGCACAGGGCGGCTTCTCCCGCCTTGGCACGAGCCATTCGCCGGAGTCACCGACCTCGTGGTCGTCATTTGCGACCGGAACCAACGCGGGCAAGCACAACATCTTCGATTTCCTGGTGCGCGACCCGAAGACGTACATGCCCGATCTGGGCATCGTCACCAAGGTGCCGCCCGAGTTCCTCTTCAATTACATTCCGATCAAGAAGCCGGAGATTCACTCCATCCGCGGCGGCACGTCGTTCTGGGTCACCGCCGGCCAGGCCGGCGTGCGATCGAGCCTCCTGACGGTGCCGATCACGTTTCCCGCGGAGCAGGTGGAAAACGGCGAGCTGCTGTCCGGGCTTCCGTTGCCCGACATCCGCGGCACCATCGGCACGTTCTACTATTTCGCCTCCGACCTCTCGCGGTACGAAGAAGGCAACACCGAGATGGGCGGCATTTTGAAGCGGCTGGTCTTCGCCCAGAACGTGGCCCGCACGGAACTGGTCGGTCCGCCCAATCCGATCGTCAAGGCCCAGCAGCGCACGATTCAGGCGAAGGGCCCCGCCCTCTCCGACGGTGACAAGGCCGAACTGGCCGAACTGGCGGCCCGCGAGGATATCCGGATCCCGATCACCATCCGCTGGAATCGCCCGGAGCGCAAAGCCACAATCGAGATCCAGGACACGACCGTCAGTCTGGCCGAAGGCGGCTGGAGCAAATGGGTGCCGATCGAGTTCCGCGTCAACTACCTCGTGCGGCTGCACGGCATGGCGCAGATGTACCTGGTGGGCGCCGACAAAGAGCTCCGGCTGTACGTCTCGCCGGTGAACTGGCGGCCCGACGATCCGCCGTACCCGATTTCGTCGCCGGCGTCGTTCTCGAAGGATCTCGACGATCGGCTGGGGCACTTCCGGACGCTGGGCTGGGCCGAGGCGACCTGGCCGCTCAACGAAGACCGCATCGACGAGAAGACGTTCATGGACGATCTGTTCCGCGCGTTCGACGATCGCGCCCAGGTCATCATGCACCGTCTCGACGCGCGCGGGTGGGATCTGCTCGTCGGCGTGATCGAATCCACCGACCGCGTGAGCCACATGATGTGGCGGTTCGAGGACAAGACGCACCCGATGTACGACGCCCAGCTGGCGGCGAAATACGGCGACTCGATCCTGCGCGTCTACCAGCGCGTGGATCAGATGGTCGGCGAAGTCGTCAAGCGCGTCGGTCCGGACACCCAGGTGATTGTGATGTCGGACCACGGATTCCATTCGTTCCGGCAGGCGGTCAACCTCAATACCTGGCTGGTGAACGAGGGGTACCTGGCCATCAAGGGCCAGCGCACGGAACAGAAGAACCTCAGCAACCTCTTCCTCGGCAGCGGCCAGTTCTGGGAAAACGTGGACTGGTCGCGGACCAAGGCGTACGCGATGGGCCTCGGCCAGGCCTTCATCAACCTGAAAGGCCGTGAGGGCCAGGGCACCGTCGACCCGGACGACTACAAGAAGGTGGTCGACGATCTGGCGGCCAGGCTGCTGACCGTCACCGACCCGTCCAACGGCGCGCGCATCATCAGCGGCGTGTACAAACGCGACGACATCTACTCAGGGGAGTTCGTCAAGGACGCGCCCGACTTGCAGGTCGGCATGGTCGATGGCTACCGCGTGTCGTGGCAGACGACCCTCGGAGGATCGCCGCCCGGGAGCATCGTGTATCCCAACATGAGAAAGTGGAGCGGCGATCACTGCGGGTTCGACTACAAGACGATCCCGGGGCTGCTCATCTCGAACCGCAAGGTCACGGCCGCTGATCCGAACATCGTTGACCTGGCCCCGTCGGTACTCAAGTACTTCGGCATCGCCATCCCGAAGATCATCGACGGTAAGCCGCTGTTCTGACGCCCATGACCCTCCAGACGGCGCGCCCGCACGCGGGGTTCCCCTCTCGCCCACCGAGGGCGTGGCGGGGGTTCTGCGTGGCGGCGGCGTGCGTCCTGCTGGTCGCCGCCACCGGCGCGCAGGTCCCGTCCGACAAGGCGCGCGCGGACGAACTGGCCAGGCGGGCCACCGCGCGCATCAGGGCCCTGCAACGTGAGGCGGACTCGCTCGCGGCGCACGAACGTACGCTGCTCGACCAGTTGCGCCGGCTCGAAGTCCAGCGCGATCTGCGGGCTGAGCAATACGCGCAAGGGGAACGGGACCTCGCGGGCATCCAGCACGATCTGGGCGCGATCGTGACACGGATCGATCAGTTCGAGGCGCGGGCGGCCGCGCAGGCGGCGGTGCTGTCGTCGCGGATGGTCGAGTTGTACAAACTCGGCAAGGCGGGCTACGCTCGGCTGCTGCTCAGCGTGGATGACCTGCGTGAGGCAGGCCGCGCCTATCGCTTCGTCTCGGCGCTGCAGCAACTGGACCGGCAGCGCGTGGCCGAGCACGACCGCACGCTCGCGGACCTGCGGCGCGACCGGGCCTCGCTTGAAGACCGGCGACGGCAGCTCCTTATGGTCCAGGAACAGGTGAGCGCCTCCAAGGCCGCGGCCGCCGGGGCCGCGACGGCACAGGCCGCGCTGATTCGGCAGATCGATCAGCGCCGCGATCTCGCCGCCCAGTTGATGGGCGAACTCCAGGTGGCTCAGCAGAAACTCCAGCAGCAGGTGGCCGGCTTCGAGCAGGGCGGCCGCGCGGGCGAGGCGGCCGGCCCGCTCGCCTTGCCCCTCCGCCCGTTCCGCGGTGACCTCGACTGGCCGCTCGACGGGCGCGTGCTCGCGCCGTTCGGTCAGCAGTTCGCTCAGCCGCGGCCCGGGACCACCGGCATCAGCAACGGCATCCGCATCGGGGCGGCTCCGGGTGCGCCGGTGCACGTCATTCACGAGGGCACCGTGGTGTTCGCCGAGCCGTTCACCGGATTTGGTAACCTCGTGATCGTCGACCACGGGGGGCAGGCGTGGACCATGTACGGCACCCTGTCGACGATGACGGTATCGGCCGGCACCCGCGTGATCAGGGGCCAGAGCGTGGGCTCAGCGGGCACGTCACCCGATGGCGTGGCGTCGATCTATTTCGAACTGCGCGTCGACGGCAAGGCGGTCGATCCGCTACAATGGCTCAGGAAGAAGTAATACACTCCCCCTAAACATGACCACCCGCACCCGCATCGCTGTTGTCCTGATCTCGGCGCCTGTCCTGGCATTCGCCGTGATGGGCAGTCTGCTGGGCCGGACGTCGGCTGGTCAGGAAACGTATCCGCACCTGCGGGTCTTCGACGACGTGTTCAGCCTGACGACAAACAACTACGTCGAACCGGTAGACGTCGAGAAGCTGATGCACGGCGCGATGACCGGCCTGGCGGATTCGCTCGACGCCGATAGCGCGTTTCTCACGGCCGACCAGGCCAGGGCCGTCGAATCCGGCGCGCCACTGGCCGCGGGTGAAATCGGCGTGGATCTGACGCGGCAGTACTACCTCCGGATCATCGCGGTGCGCGATGGATCGCCGGCGGCCAGAGCCGGTCTGCGCTCGGGAGATTTCGTGCGGCTGATCGATCGACAGCCAACCCGGGAGATGTCGGTCTGGGAAGGCGTGCGCACGCTGCGCGGCAAGCCGGGCTCGCCGGTCAGCGTCACGATCATCAGGGGGAATGCGGCCGATCCGCACGTGATCAGCCTGACACGCGAAGAGATGATGCCTGCGCCGCTCACCTCGAAGATGGCGGGCACGGGTGTGGGGGTGGTTCGGATCGCCGAATTCACCGATCAGACACCGTCGGCGCTGCGCACCTCCATCGCGCAACTGCAGAAGAGCGGCGCGAAGGCGCTGGTGCTCGACCTGCGGAATACGACGCGGGGGCCGCTGCTGGCCGGTCTGGCGACGGCGAGGCTGTTTGTGGCGTCCGGCACGCTGGCCATGCGGGATACGCGGGGCGCGACACGGGAAACGATCGCGGCTGTCACAGGCGACGGGAGCCTCGCCCTCCCGCTGGCGCTGCTGGTGGACGGCGGGACCAGCGGAGCGGCGGAGCTGTTGGCCTCGGCGCTGGCCGGCCAGAAGCGCGCGGAGCTGTTCGGCGAGCGAACCGGAGGCCGAACCGCGCAGCAACGCCTGTTCAAGCTGCCCGACGGCAGCGCGCTGTGGATGTCCTACGCCTGGTACCTGACACCGGCGGGGAACCCGATCCACGAGCGCGGATTGCAGCCGGATGTGGCGATTGAGCAGCCCGATCTTGAATTTGGCGCGGAGCCCCCGGCTGCCGATGCGACGCTCGACAAGGCGGTCGAGCGGCTTCGCAGCCGACTGTGAACGTGATCGTTGACGATTGGGGCTTGACACGCCAGTACACGTTGCGTATAAACGCGACGGCGCAGTGGGAGCGGTCATCCCACCACCGCACGGCCCAGTAGAGGAGGACAGATGAACAAGCAGGAGTTTATTGCCAAGCTCGTGAAAGAGACGGGCGCGACCAAGGCGGCTGCCGGGAAGTTCCTGGAAGCCACGCTCGCCACGATTCGGATCGCGCTGAAGAAGGGCGACACCGTGTCGTTCGTCGGCTTCGGCACGTTCAAGACATCGCAGCGCAAGGCGCGCACCGCGCGAAACCCGCGCACCGGCGCCCCGATCAAGATCGCCAAGCGCCGCGTCGCGCGCTTCACGGCTGGCAAGGCCCTGAAAGACGCCGTCAAGTAGAGGCGTGGCGCTGCAGCATTCGCGACAACCCCGGTCCTGCCGGTTCGGGCTCACGATGGGCCCATCCAGCACTGGTCGGCAGGGCCGGGAACCCACCTCGAAACCCCTCCTTCGCGTTGACGGATCTGCAAGCCGGTTGCTATACTGGATGGTCCGGTAAGCCTTGTCTTTCCGATGATTAGGCGCGTAGCTCAGCTGGTTAGAGCGCCTGCTTGACACGCAGGAGGTCAGCGGTTCGAGTCCGCTCGTGCCTACCACTGCCCCTCGCCCCCAGCCGGCGCGGAGGGCATCTGGGGTGAGAAACGGGACCCTCGCAAGGGACGGGACCTGCCGACGTTCTTGATGGATCAGATTACGGTCACACTCCCTGACGGCGCAAGCCGGGGAGTCACACGAGGCACTCGCATCAGCGAGTTTGCGGCATCGATTTCGCCGCGGCTGGCGAAGTCTGCCCTGGCGGCCGTCGTCGACGGGCGGCTCGTCGATCTGTCGAGTGCGATCGAGGCCGACGAGTCGATCCGGATCGTGACGGCGGACAGCCCCGAAGCGCTCGGTCTGTACCGGCACTCGACCGCGCACCTGATGGCCGCCGCCGTGACCACGCTGTTTCCGGGCGCCCAGTGCGGCGTCGGGCCCGCCACCGACGACGGCTTCTTCTATGACTTCGTCGTGGATCGCCCGTTCGTGCCCGAGGACCTCGACGCGATCGAAGCGAAGATGCGGGAATTCGCCTCGCGCGACCTCCGGTTCGAGCGAACGCTGCTCCCCAAGGAAGAGGCCAAGGCGCGCTTCACCCGGCGCGGCGAACCGCTCAAGGTCGAGTTGATCGAAGAGAAGGGCGGCGCAACGGTGTCGTGCTACACGATCGCCGATGTGTTCATCGATTTCTGCACCGGCCCGCACGTCCCATCGGCGAACAAGCTCAGGGCGTTCAAGCTGCTGAGCACGTCGAACGCGTACTGGAAGGGCGACGCGTCCAGGCAGCCGATGCAGCGCATCTACGGCACGGCATTCTTCAGCGACGCCGACCTGAAGGCCTATCTGCAGCGGATCGAGGAAGCGAAGAAGCGCGACCATCGCAAGCTCGGCCGCGAGCTGGGTCTGTTCACGTTTCATCCGTGGGCGCCGGGCGCCGCATTCTGGCTGTCGAAGGGCACGACGCTCTACAATGAGCTCGCCAACTACATGCGCGCGGTGCTGTTCCCCGCCGGCTACGCCGAGGTCAAGACGCCGCTCATCTACAACAAAGCGCTCTGGGAAACGTCCGGGCACTGGCAGCACTATCGGGAGAACATGTTCCTGGTCGAGTCGGAAGGCCAGCAGATGGGCGTGAAGGCGATGAACTGCCCGGGCCACATGCTCGTGTTCGGCACGGGCACCCGCAGCTATCGCGATCTGCCGCTGCGGCTTCACGAGCAGACGCCGCTGCATCGCAACGAAGCGTCTGGCGTGCTGTCCGGCCTCACCCGCGTCCGGCAGTTCGCGCAGGATGACGCGCACATCTTCGTGATGGAGTCGCAGATTGGCGAAGAGGTCGAGCGGCTCCTCCGGCTGGTGCAGCGGGTGTACGGCGACTTCGGGTTGACGGTGCAGATGAAGCTGTCGACGCGGCCCGAGCAGTTCCTCGGCGAAGTGGCCACATGGGATCACGCCGAGTCCGAGCTCAAGCAGGCGCTCGATGCGGTCGGACTGCCCTACGACATCAACGCCGGTGACGGCGCGTTCTACGGACCCAAGATCGACTTCGACGTGCTGGATGCGATCGGCCGCAAGTGGCAATGTGCCACGATCCAGCTCGACTACCAGCTGCCCCAGCGTTTCGACCTGAAGTACATCGGGGCCGACAATGCCGAACACCGCCCGGTGGTCATTCATCGGGCGATCTTCGGCAGTTTCGAGCGCTTCATCGCCCTGCTGATCGAGAACTACGCCGGCGCGTTCCCGCTCTGGGTGGCGCCGGTGCAGGCCATGGTCCTGCCGATCGCGGATCGGCACATGGCGTACGCGGCCGGCGTGCGGGATACACTGGTGGCGGCCGGGCTGCGCGTGGAGCTGGACGACCGTCAGGAGAAGATCGGGTACAAGATCCGCGAGGCGCAACTGCAGAAGGTGCCGTACATGCTGGTGGTCGGCGATCGCGAGATGGCCGATGGCACCGTGGCGGTGCGAAGCCGCGCCGCCGGAGACCTGGGTCCGCGCGCTGTCGAGGCATTTCTCGACACCGCGCGCGAGGAAATTCGCCGCAAGGGGCACAAGCCCCAGGCATTGTAGGGGGAGGCGCATATCGCTTTCGAACGTTCTGGTCCTCGCCGTGAAGAACGCACCCGCATCAACGAACGCATCCGCGTCCGCGAGATCCGGGTGATCGACGACACCGGCGCGCAATTGGGCATCATGCCGCCCCCGCAGGCGCTCGCGCTGGCGCGGTCCAAAGGCCTGGACCTGGTTGAGGTGGCCGCCGCGGCCACGCCACCGGTGTGCCGGATCATGGACTTCGGGAAGTACCAGTACCAGGAACAAAAACGCACTCGCGAGGCCCGAAAGCACCAGAAGGTGATCGAGGTCAAGGAGATCAAGTTCCGCCCCAAGGTCGACGAGCACGACTACGAGTTCAAGAAGAAGCATATCGAGCGCTTCCTGGCCGACGGGGACAAGGTGAAGGCGACGATCTTCTTTCGCGGCCGCGAGAACGCGCACCCCGAAATCGGGAGGCGCATCCTCGATCGGCTGCTCGCCGAGTTGAGCCAGGAGGCCGTGGCCGAGAATATGCCCCAGAAAGAGGGCAACACGATGCACGTGATTCTGGCCAAGCGCACGAGCAGCAGCCCCAAGCATCCCGTGGCCCCGCGACCGGCGCCACGCCCGGCGGTGCCGCCGATCGAAAATGCGGTGGCGGTCGCGAGCGCGCCGGCCGAGGTCGTGGTGGAGCCGGAATCAGAGGATGTCGCTCCGGACGCGTAAACGGGCCGGCGAGCGATCGTCAGACGACAGGAGAGTAGAGACGTTATGCCGAAGATTAAGACACATCGGGGCGCCGCGAAGCGCTTCAAGAAGACAGCGACCGGGAAGTTCGTGCGCCATTCCGCGTTCAAGCGTCATTTGCTGGGGAGCAAGACCACGAAGCGCAAGCGGCAGCTGACGAAGCCGACCGTGGTCTCGAAATCAGATCACGGGACGCTCGAGAAGATGCTGCCGTACAAGTAGGCGCCTTCGCTCCCCTGGGGAGCTTCGGCGCCCAAGGGCGCCGGGCGCGAAGAGTTGGGATCCGCATCAGGGACTCGGGGTTGCCACCCCCCGCGATCGATGTCGGTCCTGTAACGGGCTGGGGCTGCGGCCCCGTCCACGTCCACTGACCAACGAAGTGGCTGAAGAGAGACCATTATGCCGAGAGTCAAGCGTGGCACCGTCCGGAGAGCCAAGCGCAAACGGCTCCTGGGACGTGCCAAAGGGTACTTCCTCAACAAGAGCAAGCTGTACAGGGCCGCCAAAGAGGCGGTCGACAAGGCCCTCGGATACGCCTTTGTCGGCCGTCGTAACAAGAAGCGGGACTTCCGGCGCTTGTGGATCGTCCGCATCAACGCCGCTGCCCGCGAGCAGAACTGGACGTACCGGGAGCTGGTGCACGGGCTGACACTGGCCGGCATCACGATTGACCGGAAGCATCTTGCGGATCTGGCGGTCAACGACAAGCCAGGCTTCAAGGCGATCCTCGAGCAGGCGCGCCGCGCGTCGGACGCGGCGCCCAAGCCGGCGGCGCCCACACCCGCCCCGCCCAAGGCCGCCACCACCGCGAAGCCGAAGGCCAAGGCGAAGGCGTAACGCCACGACAACAGGCGACGGAGCAGCTATGGCAAAGACGGAACGGCCGGCCGGCACCGAGGCGCTTGATCGGCTCGAAGACAAGGTGAGATTGCTCGTGGCTCTGGTCGGCCGGATGCGCAGCGAACAGGCGCAGACGGCCGACGCGCTCCAACGAGCCACCGGCGAGCTCGACCAGGCCAGGATCCGCCTCAAGGAGGCGGACGGGGCCAGCGCCGAGATCGTGGCGCTCAAGGACGAACGGGAGACGATTCGCACGCGCGTCAGCTCGCTGCTGGCGCAGATCGAGGATCTCAACCTCTAAGGGGCCCGCCATGGCCGAAGTCGTGGTTCCCGTCGAGATCCTCGGGCAACGGTACCCCATCCGCGGCATGCTGGATGCCGCGTACATCCAGCAGCTCGCCAGTTTTGTGGACGAGAAGATGCGGGCGGCCGCCGGCACGACGTCGGAGACCGACTCGGCGCGGGTGGCGGTGGTTGCGGCCCTCAATATCGCCGACGAGGTGTTCCGGCTCAGGGCCCCGGCCGAGAGCCGGGACGCCGAAGTCGCCGCACGGCTCGCCAGCCTCGAACAGTTGATAGACCAGGCGCTCGCCGGCTGAGCGGGCATTTCTTGCGGGCTCGCCTCGCGAGAACGCGCGGCCATCTGGGCGAGTCGAAGCACTGAGCCGGGCAGCCGTTTCGGAACCCATAGTAAGTGATCCCTGAGAAACAGCAGGCGGGGTCGACGCCGGTGCGCTGACGGGGCAGCTGGCCCGGGCGGCGCTATTGTCGCATTCGGAAGAAAGGGCTTGACTTTATGGGAGTCTGT